>NZ_JTLD01000020.1 GCF_000798815.1 Alistipes sp. ZOR0009
CCGAATATGCTGCTGATATAGCTTGAGAGCTGGGGTTGGTTAGCGTTACATTAAATGTTAATGAACCACCCTCTACTATGGTTTGATTGTCGATAGAAACCTTTGGTTTCGCATCGTCGTTTAGAATAGTACCAACACCTGTAGAAGGAGCCCCAAGAGTAGCATTGCCAGATGGAGCCGATAGAACCAAAGAAACGGTTTCATTAGGCTCGAACTTAGCATCTACCGTAGTGTAAACAGGCACATCAAGCGATGTTGTGCCAGCAGGGATTGTTACAACCGAGCTAGCAATGGCGGTATAGTCGCCATCAGCAGTAGCTGCTGTGCCATCTTGCGTTTTGCGTGTTACCGTTATAGCCGAAGAGCAAGGGTGACTAAGAAGTATCTTAAACGCGAGTTCCTGTCCTTCGGTAGCTGAAATGCCCGTTGTTACGGTTATGGTTGGCTTAGCCTCGTTGTCGGTAATTGTGCCAACCCCCTTACTATCTGAGATGGTAAGCTCTGTTGGACTAGAAAGGTTTAGATCAAACGTTTCTGTGCCTTCGTAAATATTATCGTCATTGGTCGCAATGGTAATTGTCTTTGATACTTCACCCGGTAAGAAGGTTACAGTCCCAGCAGAGGCTGTGAAGTCGGAATTATCGGCATAACCAGCACCCGCATTAACAGCAGTTGTATATCCAACAGAAGTAGCAACTCCACTAGCATTGCTAAGTGTAATCGTAAAAGTAAGGTTGCTGCCTTCAGTGGCAGTAGCATCATTTACGGATACTGATGGAACAAGCGTATTGTAGATTTCAACATCATCCGAAGAGCTACATCCACCATTATCGATTGTCCAGCGAAGAACATAATCTCCAGGTTGTAGTCCTGTGATAGTAGCGTTAGGATTAGACAGATCGGAGAATGAAGGATCGGGGGCTCCGCTAGGTTTCGAAACAATGCTCCACATCCCAACACCGCTAGTTGGTGTATTTGCCGCCAAAACAGCAGCCGTTTTTTTGTAGAGCGATTGGGATACACCCGCATTTGCTGGAGTAACAGGCTGCTTAACCGTCATTTTTACCTGAGCCTCAGAAACAGGGCAGGAACCGTTTGAGACAGTCCACTTGAATATATAATCGCCAGCAGTAGAGATACCCGCCAACGAAGTAGTATTGCTGTTAGGATTTAGAATAAGCACGTTACCACCGCTAACTTTAGACCAAGCACCATTCCCATCAACAGGGAGTGTTGCTGATAATGAAGGATTAGCACCGTATAGGCAGTAGCTAAAATCGGCAGGAACAACCGCAGTAGAAGGAGGATTGTACACATTGATTGTAACCTCATCAAAAGAGGTACAAGTACCAAGAGTTGTAGTCCAGCGTAACACGTATGTGCCCTGAGTTAAGCTAGAAATAGTGGCAGTAGGGTTTGTTGGATCATCAAACGAGATAGAGGCTGGACCACTTTGCTTTGTCCACATGCCAGTAGTGCCACCTGAAAGCGTATTTGCCTGCAGCTGGGTAGTATATATATTGCATAGCGATTGATCAGCACCAGCGTTAGCTGTAGTAGGAAGATCTTTTATGGTAAGCTTTACATCATCGGTTTTAGCAGTACAGATAGCACCACTAGAAATAGTCCATCGCAGCGTATAATCGCCAGGAATCATGTTGCTTACCAACGCGTTGTTAAGCATCTGAGAGTCGAATGTAGGGGTAGAAGGACCAGAGATGACCGACCAAGTACCAACTCCAGCCGTAGGAGCATTCGCAGCAAGTAATGTCGAAGTTCCACAAACGTTTGTTTGATCTAAACCTGCATTAGCAATCGACGGTGCAGGATCATTTTGCACCGTAACATTCTGCTGGTTGGTACAGGTACCAGAAACAACCTTCCACGTGAATACGTAAGTTCCTGTTTTATTCAGAGAAATTGTAGCATTCGGAGCACTATTATTAGGAGTATAGTTAATTGTAGCTCCAGTCGGGAACGTAAGTGCACTCCATGTACCCGTTCCAGAGGCAGGAGTGTTAGCATTCATAACAACGCTATTTGCGGCACAAAACGACTTATCGAGCGTACCAGCATCAGCCAACGAAGGCATTTGGTCTATCGTTACGGTCTTTGTTGCGGAGACACTACAGGTACCAGCATTAATTGCATACTGAAAAGTGTAAGTGCCAGGTATAAGACCTGTAGCCTTTGCAATATTTCCAGCCGCATTTTGGTTGGTAATAGTAGGAGTATTAGGACCCGAAACGTTTGTCCATGTATAGGTAACGCCCGAAGCTCCAATAACCATATTACCCACAAGGTTGGCATTATCGATAGAGCAGAAGCTCTCGGTAGGATTTGTAACAACTGCTGCAGGAAGCACCGTTACCACAACATCATCTGAGGTTGAAGGACAGGTTTCGCCAGCAGAAACTTTCCATCTCAAGGTATAGACTCCACTTGCCAATCCTGTAATCGATGAAGTAGGAGAAGCTACGTTTCCGAAAGTTGGCGTATTGGGACCAGACACAATCGACCAAACACCCGATCCAGTAGTAGGAACCGAAGCATCCAAAGTCGCATTGCTGGCATTACAAACCGAAAAGTCGGAGCCAGCGGCTGCGGCCGAAGGAGGAGTTGATGTAATTATTACAACGTCATCTGAAGACGAAGTACAGGCACCATTAGACACCGTCCACCTAAAGGTATACCTACCAGAAGAAAGACCAGAAGCGGTGGTATTATATACCATTGGATCGGCAAATGAAGCTTGCGTAACACCGGAAACCTGAGTCCACATACCCGACCCAAGAGCGGGGTTGTTACCAGCAAGCGTAACGCTTGTACCACAAAGCGAAAAGTTATCGGCACCAGCATTTGCAGCGGTTGGATTACCTACAGAAATAACAACGGTATCTTTGGTTGCTGTACATCCAGCCTTTGCAATCTTCCATTCAAACTTATATGTTCCAGATAGCAGGCCTGTTACACCCGAATTGTATAATGAGCTATTTGTAATTGTAGCAGCATTAGGACCGCTAATCTGGCTCCATGTTCCTGTTCCTGAAGTTGGATTATTGCCCGCCAGCGTTGCCGATGTTGTACCTGCTGCTAAACACTGATCGGAACCTGCACTAGCAATAGAAGCCCCAGCAGTTGATGATGTAGCAATAGCGTACGAGCTAGCACTAGTACCGCAAGCATTGCTGATTGTCCAAGTGAAAGTGTAGTTAGTATTATTAAGCAGGTTGGTTACTGCTGCAACCGGATTATGAATATCCGAAATTACCACCCCCGCACTAGGAGATACAGTCCATGTTCCCACTTCATTGCGAACAGGTGTATTACCCTCTAGGTAAACAACAGAGCCTGCACATGAGCTTGTGTTTGCACCAACCACTGAAGTAGTTGGTGAAGGAGCGCTGACAATTACATCAACCAAATCTTCGCTCGAAGGGCAAGTTGTTCCATTGGATACATACCATTTAAATGTGTATTTCCCAGCAACTAGATTGGTTATGTTTGCATTGTAAGCCGAAGGATTGTCGATTGTAGCACTATTCGGGCCCGCAATCTGAGTCCAGCTACCCACTCCATTTGTAATAGAGTTACCTGCAAGCTGGGTGTTAAACACGTTACAGGCTAAGGTTTGATCTGTTCCGGCATTGGATAATGACGCATTACCCGATACTATAATAGTTATATCAGCAAAAGCAGTTGCACAAGCATTCCCAGATGGCACTGCTCTTAACCTTACCAAGTAGGTGCCTGGGCTCGTAAAGCCTGATAGCACGTTTGTAGTACCAGAAGTAATAGTTTTCCATGTGCTAGGGTAAGTTCCTGGAGCTGGTCCGCTTATTACGGAGTACTCGCGAGCACTAATACTTCCAGTAGCCGTAAATGCAACCACTGCCGATGAGGTACCACAGCTAACTCTGTAAGGAGAAGGAGTGGTGATTGTAATAGAAGGTGCAGTTGATGTAGATAAGGTTACTGTCGATGAGGTGCTAGAGCAGCCTGTAACAGTATTTCGAATCTGGTAAGTTACGCTTGTATTTGAGCTGGTTAAGCCAGATATAGTGTTGGTGGTAAGATTGTTTGGGGTAGAGAGAGTGGCTGAACCTGCAGTTCTATTCCACGCTACCACCTCGTTGGCATAAATCGGATTAGAACCTACCAGAAGCGTAGATGTTCTTCCATCGCAAAATGGAGCTCCAGTAGCGGTAATAGATGCTGGAGTTACAGCACCTTTTGCAGCAGCTACGGTAATCTGTGTCTCATCGCTACCGTTAACGCAAGCCCCAGCAACCGTCCATCTAAGGATATATGTTCCTGCAATCAGGTTCGATAACCCAGAATTGTTCTGATTCTTATTACTAAAAGTAGGAAGGTTTGGTCCACTCACAACAAGCCAAGTACCTTGCTGATTTAAAGCAGCTCCACCACCTCCGAAAGAGCCTGATAGGTTGGCAATGTTACGTGATCCGCTGTAGCATCCATCGAGGTTTACATCTGCACCCGCAGAAACAGCGCTAACGCCACCTCTGTTGGTTACCACAACATCGTCGAATGAGGAGCAGCCTTGCGCACTCGTAATGGTGTATCGAACAGTGGTCGCTCCGCTGTTGGCACCATTAAGCGATATCCCTGTGCTAGGGGCTGCACCATTTATTATGGTAACTCCATTATTGGTTCCCTGAACTGTCCAAGCTGGGGTTTCTCCTGCCGCAAGGGAAGTTCCTACAAGAGTTATAACATTTGTCCCCGGACAAGCAGTTACATCGGCACCCGCATTGGCTTTTGTTATTGCCCTTACGGTAATGGCAACTTCATCGCTGATTAGTGACCCATCGGAGCAGGTGGTTGCCAACCTAAACTTGTAGGTGTTACCTCCCACTAAGTTGGTAACCGTTGTGGTTAGGGTCGATGGACTCGTAATAGTTGCCGATGGTCCCTCAACCTGTGTCCATAGCGTTGGAGCTGTGCTAGACCCTCCTCTGGTTCCTACCAAAGTTAGCGTAGCATTCTCGCAAATAGTTTGAGGTGTACCGGCATTAATGGTGCAGTTTTGCGCATAAAGTTGTTCTCCCATTAGGACAATCAGCACAATCAGCAAAAACCGAGCATAGTTCTTAAGCATAGTACGATAAAAGAGTCGATTATTAAAATATTTGTATGTCAATTAGCGAAATGACAACTAATTAAATCACCTGCCAAGATGAATAAAGGTAAAATGGCAGGAAAGAGTGTATATGCCTATTGAAACTACAGGTATTCTTGTTCATATATTGGTAGGTATAAATGCCTATCGTCAAACTTATTTGAGGGGAAGAACCCTATTCTTGTAGTCAACGAAGATGTGCTCGGGTGTACTCTCTATTTCCAACTTCGATAGATTATTATTTCGGTAAGAAGCGGCCGTTTTTATGCCTTCAAAAAAAGGGTATGCGGTTTAGTTTATTTTTGGTTTTTTATGTAAATAAGTATACATTCACATCTTTTGATCGTAAAGAGTGTTAACCGGTGGCTAGCCTTGTTATTCAAGGTGGTGTCTTTTGGATTTCTAAAATGAAGAGGCGACAATTACTTATTTTTCTACTACTGGGATTGCTGTACACCGTTGATGCGTATTCGCAACGGTCGATAGCTGGTATCCCGAAAATTGTAAACTACAACAAGTTTACGTATAAAGCCGGTCCTCAGAATTGGATGATTACCCACGCGCCCAATGGGTTTGTGTACGTTGCCAACAACGATGGGCTGCTGGAGTTTGATGGCAGCGACTGGAAGGTGTATAAGGATTTGGGGGTTGTGAATAGGGCCGCCTTGTACCACCAGGGGCGCATTTATGTTGGGGGATACAACGAATTTGGCTACTACTCGCCTAACGAGAATGGGGTTTTGGTTTACACCACCCTTTCGAAAGGGGTAAAAAGAGTCTTTCGGTTTGGGGAGATTTGGAAGATTCATGAGCTAGACGGTGTCGTTTACTTTCAGTCGAACGAGGCAATCTTTACCTATAGTAAGAATCATATAAAAATCATGAAGGCGCCCGCTCGCTTCGATTTTGCCTACATTGCTAATCGGACACTCTTTGTGAACGATGCGGTAAAGGGGCTTTTGATTTACAGGCGGGGGGCATTAGTATCTATCGACCCCGAGCGCAAGGTGGTAACCAAGCAGCTTTCGGGTGTATCGGAGCTGGATAAGGGGCGGGTACTTATTTCGACCATCGATAAGGGGCTTTTTATTTATGATGGAGCTAGGATTACCAGCTGGGATATTCCGATCTCTTCGCTTCTAAAAAAGTATCAGATAAATACCGAGGCGAAGGTAAACGGGTACCATATTTTTGGAACCATCCTAAATGGCCTGTATATAATAGATGCCAAGGGGAAGATGGTGCTGGAGGTAAATCAGGATAAGGGATTAAACAACAACAACGTAATTTGTGTGGGTACCGATTTGGAGAACAACATCTGGTTGGGGCTGAATAACGGCTTGGCCAAGCTAGAGCTAAACACCTCGCTATCCTACATAGGAAACTCGTTTAAGATAGAATCGGTATATGCAACTGCGCTTTGGAATGGTAAGCTGTACATAGGTACCAACTCCGGGCTTTTTCAAATTGATTGGAGCAGATTCCTTGATCCCATGAAAAATGATAGCGATTTTAAGCTGATACCCGGATCGGAGGGGCAGGTTTGGAACCTAACAGTTATTGGCGGAACCCTATTTTGTGGGCATAATAATGGCGTGTATACGGTATCGGGCAGCAGCCTAACCAGTATCGGTGGAATTCGGGGAGGTTGGCTCTTTCTGCCGATAAAGGATAATCCCAACAAGGTTATTGTAGCCAACTATACAGGGCTGGCCTTGATTGAAAAAAGAGGCAGCAGCTGGGCTTTCGTTAATGCGCTAAAGGGCTTTAACGAGTCGTCGCGGTTTGTTGAGCAGGATAGTGATGGCGATTACTGGGTAAGCCACGGGTATAAGGGTATCTATAGGCTTAGGGTAAATGGCGATTATACGGGGTATAAGTCGATCGAATTTTTTGGAAAGCATAGCGGGTTACCATCGGATAAGAATAATATGGTTGCGAAGATTGGCGGACGGCTTGTGTTTACTACCGAAAATGGGGTATACAGCTTTAATCCTCAGACCAAGACTTTTTATCGCAACCAGGAGTTGAACAAAACTATAAGAAGCAACCGTTGGATTTCGTATTTGAAGCAGGACGAGAAGGGGAATATCTGGTGCGTGCAGGGCGATAAGACCTCCGTGCTGAGGTTGCAGGAAGATAGGAGCTACACAACAATCGCAACGCCATTTTATCCGCTAACCCGGCGGAATATAATTACGTTCGAGCATTTCTACTCCTTACCTAACGGGATGACCCTTATAGGAAGCGAGGAGGGAATGGCTATTTACGATCCTGCTATTAGCAGGCCCGATAATTCGCCCTATAAGGTATTTATTAAGGATATTACAAAGGGGGATGCGCACTACTCGCTAAGTATGGTTGATAGCGTAGACCCAGTGTTTAAGCAGGGCAAATCTCCCATTATGATATCGGCGTCGGCTCCCTTTAAGAATAGCGGTGCGAGCCTTTACTCCTTTAAGCTAGATGGGTTTGATAAGGATTGGTCGCCGTGGTCGGAGAATAACCATAAGGAGTATACCAACCTAAGCGAGGGAACCTACACGATATCCGTTAGGGCGAAGAGCTATGGTGGTGAGGTTAGCCCGATAGTCTCTAAGACAATAAAAATATCTCCTCCTTGGCATCGATCGGCCATTGCCTACCTTATTTACTTTGTAATCTTTATAGGATTGTCGGTAAGGTTAAAGCGGTTGTACGATAGGAATATTGAAAAATCGAGAAAGAAGGGTGAGTACCAGCAGCGCGAGCAGTTTAAGGCACGGGAAGCGCAGCTGGTAAAGGAGGCGCTGCAGGCCGAGAATGAGATGATTCGTATAAAGAACGAGAACCTGCAGGATGTAATGAGGCGTAAGGAGCGCGAGCTGACCCTATCGACCATGCACGTGATACAAAAGAATGAGCTGATAAGCAAGATGAAGGCTGAACTTCGCAAGCTGCAGGGGGCAACTTCGGATAGGACGATAAAGGAAAAGGCAGCCGACATCATAAAGAAGATGGCTAAGGATGCCGATAATAAGTCGGAATGGAAAACCTTTGAGCTGCACTTTGAGCAGGTGCATGAGGAGTTTATTCGGCGACTAAAGGATCGTTTCCCCGATTTGACATCCCGAGAGCTGCGGTTGTGCGTGTACTTAAAGATGAACCTATCGAGCAAGGAGATTGCCAACCTGATGAATATCTCGCCACGTGGGGTGGAGATTAGCCGCTACCGAGTTCGGAAAAAGATGAATTTAGAGCGCAATGAAGGGCTGTCAGAAATTTTGATGGAGATTTAGCAGAAGGGTGTAGTATATGCTGCGCTAAGATTTTGCATGCCAAAGCGGAAATAAAAGGTATAGCTGTCGTTTACATAAGCGATGGCTATCTTTTTATCAAACGAGGTGGCTTTTGGTGTTCTTGGTTAGAATTGTAGCCTATATGGGCAATGGGCAGATTGGGATGGTGATGTGCCTCCTTTATTCTGGCTGGAATATTTCCCTTAGACTCCTTTTATAAGATTTATTTAATTGTGGAATGCAGGATTAATCTTTAGCGATAGCGCTTGTTTTGCTAGCGAAGTTTTTAATGGGCCAAAGGAAGAATGAAAGGCTACTCGTGTCCTTTTTATACCCTGTTTTTTATACAAACAGAGGATAAAAGTGGTGCTTTTTGGAATTGGAAAAGTATTAATGTCCCCAAATGAGGCCAAAATGGAGCGGTTTTACTTCAAATAGGAGGGCCATTACGGCTTTCCTTGTTAACGATGTGTTGAGGTATTTATTTTTGTTTTAATATACTTGTTAGTCAGATTTGTAGCAGCTGTGATGATGTATTTATGATGTAGCGAAATTGGGCGTATGATGTGTTTTTGAAGTAACATATTTTAACTCAATCAGCATTTGTTAACATACCTTCGTGCCGAGTCTTTAGACTAAACCAACTTAAAACTTTATCGAATGAAAAGAGCAGTAATCTTATCGATTTGGCTTGTTCTTGCTTTTTGCCTGCAATCGTTTTCGCAGGGGAAGGTAACGGGCAAGGTACTTTCGGCAACGGACGGGCAGCCCCTCCCCGGGGTGTCCATTTCCGTAATGGGCACAACACGAGGTGCGGCAACGAACATTGATGGAATGTTCGCTATAGAAGCAAAAAGGGGGGAGACATTGGTGTTTTCGTCAGTTGGGTACGACCAGCTGAAGGTTGTCGTATCGGAATCTGTAGTTAACGTACAGCTAAAGGAGACGTCGCAAAAGATAGACGAGGTAGTTGTTGTTGGTTACGGTGTTCAAAAGAAGAGCGTTGTAACGGCTGCTATAAGCAAGGTATCAGCCGAGCAGCTGAATACCACAAAGCCTTCTCGCGTGGAGGATGCGCTTAAAGGGAAAGTTTCGGGGGTGCAAATAACACAAAGTTCGGGACAACCTGGTGCAGACTCTAAGGTGCGTATTCGTGGAATTGGGACTATAAATAATAGTGAACCGCTATACATTGTTGATGGAATGGGGGTTGATGGAGGTATAAACTACCTTAATCCAACCGATATTCAGTCGGTAGAAGTGCTAAAGGATGCCGCTTCGTCGGCCATTTACGGGGCACGTGCTGCCAACGGGGTAATTCTTATTACCACCAAGAATGGGCAGAAGGGTAAATCGACCGTGAACTATGACGTAAGCTACGGATGGCAAAATCCGTGGAAGAAGAAGTCGGTACTGAATGCAACGGAGTACATGACGATTATGAACGAGGCGCAAATTAATGACGGAGAGAAGCCTCGTTATACCCAAGCCGAGATAAAAGCAGCAGGCAAGGGTACCGATTGGCAGAAGGAGACCTTCAACTTTGATGCTCCAGTACAAAGCCATCAGGTAAGCTTGTCGGGTGGTACCGATAAGGGAACCTACTTCCTTTCGTTTGGCTACTTTGACCAGGAAGGTATCGTTGGTGGAAACCACAACAAGTCGAACTACGAGCGCTACAGCATTCGCGTAAATGGTAACTACAACCTATTTGAGGATAACAGCCGCAGCTTTTTGAACAAGCTAAAAGCAGGTAGCAATATTGGCTACTCGCGTAGCAAATCGACGGGAGTTGAGACCAACTCGGAGTACGGGTCGATACTAGGTAGTGCGCTTACCTTCTCGCCCCTTGTACCTGTTTATGCCGATAAGGCAACAGCAGCTACGATTCTTAGCTCGTATCCTTATGCCGTAAAGGATAAGGATGGTAGGGTGTTCTCTATTCCGCCATCAGGATTCCAGGAGATTGCCAACCCAGTTGCCATGCTAAATCAGCCTAACAGCGGGTTGAATAACGATGATAAGATTGTTGCCAACTTTTGGGCAGAGCTTGATATTATGGACGGCTTAAAATTTAAGTCGAGCTACGGTGCCGATCTTGCTTTTTGGGGGTACGATAGCTACACGTTACCTTATTTCCTAGCAACTCAGGGTAAGAGCCAAGACTACAGCACTGTTCAAAGCGAAATGAACAGAGGCTACAAGTGGCAGGTGGAAAACGTATTGACCTACGCTAAGTCTTTCGATAAGCATAATCTTACAGTGGTATTAGGTCAGTCGGCACAGAAGTACACCTACAAGAATGTGGGAGGAAACTTCAGGGATCTACTCGAAAATGACCCTAATAAGGCTGTTATTAACTATGCAATTGCCGATCAGAAGCTCTCGAACTTATGGGGAGGAACCGGTGGATACGACAACACCTCGTTGGCATCGTACTTCGGTAGGGTTGACTACAACTATAGCGAGCGTTACATCTTCCAAGGAACGGTACGTAGGGATGGCTCCTCGAATTTTGGTCCTAGCCATAAGTGGGCCGTATTCCCCGCCTTCTCTTTGGGTTGGAATTTGACCAACGAAGAGTTTATGAAAAACAGGCCTTTGTGGTTTAACCAAATGAAGCTACGTGCTGGTTGGGGTAAGAACGGAAACGAGCGTATTGGAGGAT
This sequence comes from Alistipes sp. ZOR0009, assembly GCF_000798815.1. Taxonomy (NCBI): domain Bacteria; kingdom Pseudomonadati; phylum Bacteroidota; class Bacteroidia; order Bacteroidales; family Rikenellaceae; genus Alistipes; species Alistipes sp. ZOR0009. The sequence continues at coordinate 11,090 of NZ_JTLD01000020.1, forward strand.
TCCTCTATACATCGTTAATGAATGGAGGTCAAAACTACTACTTCGGAGGTTCTTACCTGTTAGGTTCTGACTTGAAGAAGGTAGGAGAGAAGAGCGGGCAAATGCAGTATGGCAACTCGCCAGGTTACATTGCAAATCCAAATATTAAGTGGGAAGAGTCGGAGCAGATAGACTTAGGGTTCGATTCTAGATTTTTCAATAACTCCGTAAGCTTCGGTTTCGACTACTTTAAGAAGAAAACCAACGGGATGCTGATGAACCTTCCTATTCCTGATTACGTAGGTATTTCTGCACCAATGAGCAATGTTGGTGATATGGAAAACTGGGGTCTTGAGTTTGAGCTTGGCTATAAGAAAAAGGTGGGCGATGTTAACTTCTCTGTAAACGCTAATGCCACCTACCTAAAGAATAAGCTTATCAATTTAGGGAATGCATCTGGCGAAACGATCTACGAAAATGCAGGAGCATCGGGTGTCGGTTCGTACGTGAAGGGACAAAACGGAGAGGTTTTCCCCTTCTTCTACGGGTTTAAAACTGATGGAGTAGCACAAACCAAGGCACAGGCCGATGCCTACAACGCCAAGTATGGCGAAAAGGCGCAGCCAGGCGATGTCCTTTTCCGCGATTTGAATAAGGATGGTAAGATTACCGATGCTGATAAGACAAAGATTGGAAAGGGAATGCCAGACTGGACTTACGGTATCTCTGTAAATGCCGATTGGAAGGGCTTTGATGTTAGCCTATTTTTCCAAGGTACTCTAGGTAATGACATTTTCGACTTCTCGCAGCGTGGCGATATACCTGCTATGAACCGTCCATCTTGGATTTTGGATCGCTGGATTGGAGAAGGAACCTCGAATTCACTTCCACGCATGACCAATAAGAACCCTAATGGAAACTGGCGCTCGTCTGATCTTTACATTAAAAACGGATCGTACCTACGCTTAAAATCGTCTCAGCTGGGGTATACGCTTCCATTGCATCTAACAAAGAAAGCATCCATACAACGTTTAAGACTATTTGTATCGGCAGAGAACCTAATAACCATTACTGGTTACGACGGCTTTGACCCAGAGGTAGCTTCGGGTGGATACACTACTATTGGTATAGATCGCGGGATTTATCCACAATCGAGAACCGTCTCTGTTGGAGCAAACATCACTTTCTAACTCGAAATCAGGAAAAATTATGAAGAAATATAGTTTTATCGTATTGCTCATGGTTGCAGCGGTATTCTCGTCTTGCAGCGATGACTTCTTAACCTCTCACCCAACGGATAGGCAGGAGGTTGGAAAGCCTGCCACAGAAGGTGCTATTCAGGCCAATTTGGCGTCGTGCTACCAGGTATTGCTACTAGATAGCTATGCCAACAACAACTATAACAGTATCGTACTGATGTCAGATCTTCAGTCTGACGATATATATAAGGGAGGTGGAGATGCCGGCGATCAGCATCAGCTGTATCTTCTATCTCAGTTTACGGCAACCCCACAAGAGCAGCCATCAGGACTTTGGAGCATTTACTTTACAGGATTGGCACGTTGTAACAATGCGCTTATTGCCTGCGATAAGGCTGTCGATGTTCCTGCTGCAAGGCTTGAAAGGTATAAGGCAGAAGCACATTTCCTTCGTGCCTACTATGTTAGCCTGCTTTGGAAGTTCTGGGGCTACATACCCTACTTTGAGGCGCCACTCGCTTTTCCATATCTAGCGAAGCAGAAAACAAATCCAGACGATATCTACAAGGAGATTATGGAGGATATTGATTTTGCAGCTCAAGGTGATAAACTACCTATGTCGGTGTCGGGTGCCGAGTTGGGCCGTGTAAATAAGGCCGCAGTATTGATGCTTAAGGCGCGTGTGGTGATGTACCAAAAGGATGTAAATCGCTATGCTGAGGTTACCAATGATATGGCCGAGATTATAACCAGCGGCAAGTATGCGCTAATTGATGCTACAAACGTAGTAAAAGACGAAATCGATTCTCCTTTTGCCGCGATGTGGAAAAACAACTACGAGTTCTGTAAGGAGAATATTTTTGAGAGCAACCAGCTACCTGAAGGTAAAACTTGGTCGAGCGGATGGCAAGGTTACGGAACAAATCTGCCTGCGTTTATCTCTCCAAACGGATTGCCAGCAGCTAAGGATGATGAGGTTGGTAAATTTCAAGGAGGCTGGGGTTTTGGTCCAGTAAGAGAGGCTACTTGGAATATTTTTGAGGATGGCGATACCCGTCGTGAGGGATCTATCAACTTCTTCGAAAAGGGATACACCCCTCGTTTCCAAAATACCGGCTATTTTATGGCTAAGTATGCTGCTCGTGCAGGCTACAATCCTATTGGCGATAAAGACCTAAACTTCTGCAACAACCTACGTATTTTCCGTTATGCAGAAACGCTGCTGAACTATGCAGAAATGGTTGCCATGAATGGGCAAACCGAGGTAGGAGGCATTAGCGCACAGTGGTGCTTAGACCAGATCAGAAAGCGCGCGTTTGGAGTTGAGAATTCAATTCCTGCCACTTCTCAAAATATCAAGCTTGAGCGTCGACGCGAATTTATTGGTGAAGGTATTCGATACTGGGATCTTGTTCGCTGGGGCGACGCTGCTACCGTTCTTACCGAATCGACACCGCTAAGTACCAGAGTTTGGACCGAAGGCAAAAAGTATTTGCCAATTCCTCAGTCTGAGATTGATAAAACAAAGGGTACCGGCGAGTTTGAATTAAAGCAGTACAGCAAGTATTAGAAAGTGTAAAGGCTGTATTGTTGGTCTTTGCCTTAAATAATTTAAAACGAATTTCGAATGAAAAACATTCTTAAGATAGGGATGCTCGCGCTACTGTCAATCGTGGCAATGGTGGCTTGTGACCCACAGGAAGACTCAGGATATTCTCTGGGGTCACTTCCAAATTCAAGCGAGTTGTCATTCTCGGCAACTCCCAATGCGACAAAGCCTAATGTTGTAGAATTTAAGAATACCTCAAAAGCTCCAGGTGTTGCAGTTTGGAGCTTAGGCGATGGTTCTGCGCCCAAAGGTCAGGAGGTGACAGGTAGCTACCCCTATGCTGGTACTTATACGATTACAATGACATTGTATACCACGGGAGGTGCTGCTGCTACCATTACTAAGCAGGTGGTTATTGCTGCTGACGACTACTCGTTGCTAAATACGCCAAACTTTACGGCGTTAACAGGAGGCGCTACTAAGCCTGAAGGCAAAACGTGGGTTTTTGATCAGTATATATCAGGGCACTTTGGAATTGGACCTGCAGCCGAAATGAGTCCTACGTGGTGGTCGGCTGGCCCAGATGTTAAGGCTGGCTCTAGCCTTTACTCGCAGGAGTTTACCTTTATTCAGGATGGTTTGAAGATGGTTTGGAAAAACAATGGTTATGTCTATACCAATGGTGCCGGAAAAAATGCGCTACCTCCTGCAGATTTTGTTGAAAACCCTGGTGGTGTTGGCGATTTTGACGTGGCATACACCCCTGGCAAAAATCTGACATTCTCGTTAAACGAGTCGACCATGACGCTAAAGCTGAGTGGAGGCGCTTTTATGGGCCATTATGCTGGTACTTCGGAGTATAAAATTTTGAAGCTTACCGAAAATGAACTGTATATAAGATGTGTAAGCTCCGTAGAGCCTGGTAACGCATGGTACTACCGATTTATACCTATAGAGAAGAGAGTTAAGCCAATAATTCCATTAAGAGAAAAACCTTTGAAGGAAAATTTCGAGAAGGTGATACCTGCAGTAGCATTTGCTACAGAAAAAATGGGCCTTCTAACCAACGCCTTTTATGCAAACCCAGCGCCAATTGCAGGAAACCCCTCTTCGAAGGTTTACCTATATGAAAGGAGTTCCGATTTTTACGGGAATATATCCTATGCGGCTAGTGGCTATAAGTTCGATCTTACCAACCAAAATAAGATTAAGCTAAAGGTCTTTATTCCTTCATATAACGACTATGTTACGGACAACAAGGTGGATGGTACCTGGATTACGAACAAGAAGCTTCGTGCACAGGTTGCCGTAAAGCTGCAGAATAGCGAGTTGGGTGGAAACGCTTGGCAAACACAAACTGAGATTGTAAAGGGCAATCTACCTACCGACAAGTGGATTGAGTTGGAGTTTGACTTTAGCACTGTAAGTACAAATAAAACTTACGACAAGATTGTCATTCAATTTGGAGGTGAAGGACATTCCGGTGCGGGTATATTCTTCTTCGATGATTTCCAATTCAGCAAATAGATTTAAGAGCAAATCCTAGCCTTTAGGCTGGGGTTTGCTTTCCAACATGGGCAAAAAAATATGCGACATTCATTTATCATTGTGTGCTTGGTTGCTGCTGTGCTGGCTCTGATTCCATCTTGCAAAAAGAGTGCGGATGGAGTTGAGGCTGTTACGGTAGATTTTACATATGCTGCTGATAATGCAACTCCCAATAAAATTAGTTTTACCGCTAAGGTTGCTGGATCATACGATCTGATCAAGTGGACATTTGAGGGGGGAGAAAGCGTTACGGGCAATCAAACCGTAAGCCGATTATTTGCAAAGGCAGGTGCCTATAAGGTAATCCTGTCGGTATGGAAGGGGCTAGAGGAGGTTAAGTGCGAAAAGATTATCACCATTGAGAAGAACCTGCTCGATTTTGATTTTACCAGCTTAGCGAGCTCTCAAAGTGCAAATACTATCGATTTTAAGGCGTCTGTTGTAGGCAAGTATGATAGGCTTTTATGGGATTTTGGAAATGGAGTAACTGCGGCTGATGTACTGACGCCGTCTGCTTTCTATCCGCAGGCTGGTACCTATAAGGTGAAACTTTCGGTATGGTCAAATAATATTCAATTCGATTTGGAGAAAAGCATTACAATCCAAAAAAATGTGATGGATCTTTCCATTATTGCAGAACCCGTACCTGGAGACCCCTATAAGTTTAAGTTTCGTTCTTCCATATCTGGAAGCTACACCGGAATAAAGTGGCTAATTAAAGGAAAAACGGTACCGGATAAGCCAGAGGTTGAAGCTTATTTCCCCTTTAAAGGAACCTACAAGGTGGTGCTAACGGCTACAAGCGGAAGCTACTCCTTTTCGTCAGAAAAAAGCGTGACGATTTCGGATAGCGATCCCGACTATGCTGCGAAGCTGCCTTTGGCTTGGTCGGATGATTTTAATGGTACAACATTGAATACCTCGGACTGGAGTGTCGAGACCAATATCCATGTGAATAATGAGCTGCAAACCTACACCACCTCAGGTAACTACACTGTTGCCAACGGGGTGCTTTCGATTATCTGTAAAAAGATAAATGACGATGGGGCGTACGGTAGCTATACATCTGCTCGTTTAAATACCTATGGGAAAAAGGGCTTTACCTACGGACGGTTGGAGGCTCGTCTTCGTCTTCCGAAAGGGAAGGGAACCTGGCCTGCATTCTGGATGTTGGGAGAAGGTATTGGCTCCGGAACATCTTGGCCTAAATGTGGAGAAATAGACATAATGGAATATGTCGGTTATGATCCAACGTGGGTGCAAGGTTCTCTGCATGCTCAGGATTTCAGTGGTGGGAATGCGAAGAATGGTAGATTCCAGCTTGCAGCCAATAATGATGAGGGTGAGTGGCATGTCTACGGCGTTATATGGCAGCCCGACAAGATCTCTTTTTATGTAGATGATTATACAAAACCCTACTATAGCCTTACGGCTCCCTCTCAAAAGTCTGAAAATAGCTGGCCATACGACAAGCCATTTTTTGTACTTCTAAATCTAGCATTTGGAGGAGACTGGGGCGGTGCTAAAGGAATTGACAAGTCGCTTGATAACATGAGGTACGACATTGATTGGGTGAGGTATTATGGTGATTAGCCAGAGGATAAGCTCACAGATTTTAAAATCTTAATTATGAAACGACTTGTTTGTATAGCAGCAACGATATTGCTTATAGGGGGAGTGTTGGATTCCGGAAGCCCCATATCTGCAAAAGAGAAGACTCCTGATAAAACGGGCTACAAGCTACTTTGGGCCGATGAGTTTGATAAATCAGGGAGTCCCAACTCTGCAATTTGGACTGCAGAAGAGGGCGGTCATGGTTGGGGAAATAATGAGTTTCAGTTTTACACTAAGCGTAAAAAGAACGTAGAGGTGAAAAACGGGAAACTTTATATTACAGCCCTTAAGGAAGCCTATAAGAATAAAGATTACACCTCGGCAAGGTTGATTACCAAGGGCAAGAAAGACTTTACCTACGGAAGAGTTGAGGTTTATGCGAAGCTTCCTGCCGGTAAAGGGACTTGGCCTGCAATCTGGATGCTCGGATCGAATATTGGTTCGGTACCTTGGCCAGCCTGCGGTGAGATAGATATTATGGAGCATGTTGGATTTGATATGAACGTGGTTCATGGTTCTATTCATACCAAGGCGTACAACCATCCTGCAGGCACTCAAAAAACGACCAAAACGGTGGTTGATAATGTTGCTGGTAAATTTCACCTCTATGCCGTAGAGTGGACTCCTAAAAAGGTTGATTTTTTTATTGATGGCTCAAAATTTTTCAGCTATCAACCCGATGAATACAGTATTGATAAATGGCCTTTTAGTGCACCTTGCTTTGTTATTTTAAACTTGGCAATTGGTGGTAATTGGGGCGGTGAAGTAGATAATTCTTCGTTTCCGAAAGTTTTAGAAGTTGATTACGTAAGGGTTTATCAGCCCTTATAAAAGGAAGGAGTCTTCTTGGTTGGGCGATTTACTAAGAAGACTCCTTAAATTTTACACGAAATGAAAAAAGTAGCACTTGGTTTTACGCTAATACTCTCTATGTTGGGAGTTAATGCACAAAATAGTACAGCAATAGATAAAAAGGTCAATGCCCTTTTGAAGCAGATGACCTTAGAAGAGAAAGTTGGGCAGATGTGCCAGCTTACTCTTAATTCTATTGGCGAAGGGCCTGATATTTTTACGTCGGTTGAACCCTATAGGGTGGATGATGGCCGCATAAAAAGGGCAATTGTAGACTACAAGGTTGGCTCCATCTTGAATACCTCTAATAATAGAGCACTTTCACTAGAGCAGTGGCATCAGGTAGCCGTTCGTATTCATGAAGAGGCAATGAAAACCCGCATGAAAATTCCCGTAATTTTTGGGATAGATGCCATACATGGTGTTAACTACACGCAGGGATCTACGCTATTTCCACAGGAGCTGGCGATGGCTGCAACATGGAATCGAGATCTTGTACAAAGAGGGGCGGCTATTACCTCCTACGAAATGAGGGCTTCGTCTATTCCTTGGAACTTTTCTCCAGTACTGGATTTAGGTTTAGATCCTCGTTGGCCTCGTTTTTGGGAAACTTTTGGGGAAGATCCCTACTTGACTTCAGAGATGGGTGTGCAGATGATAAAAGGTTATCAAGGAGCTCAGAACAACGTTGCTGCGTTCGATAAGGGGGCTGCCTGTTTGAAGCACTTCCTTGGCTACTCTGTTCCCGTAAGCGGAAAGGATAGGACGCCAGCGCTTATTCCAGAAAACTATTTGAGAGAGTACCATTTGCCATCATTTAAGGCTGCCATTGAGCAGGGTGCTAAAACATTGATGGTTAATTCGGGCATAATAAATGGAGAGTCGGTGCATGCAAGCCGTCGTATCCTTACTGATTTGTTGAAGAAGGAGTTGAAGTTTAAGGGTGTTGTTGTGACGGATTGGGCTGATATTGAGAATCTTTATAAGCGTGATAGAATTGCGGCAACGCCCAAAGAGGCGGTGAAACTCTCTGTTAATGCAGGCATAGATATGTCTATGGTTCCTTATTCTGTCGATTTTTGCGACTACCTGATACAGCTTGTAAAAGAAGGAGAGGTGAAGATGGAAAGGATTGATGATGCTGTAAGCCGTATTCTTAAGTTGAAGTATGAGCTGGGCCTTTTTGAAAAGCCAATTACCGATTACAAAGAATATACTCAATTTGGATCTAAGGAGTTTGAGAAATCATCGTATAGTGCCGCCTGTGAGGCCATAACATTGCTTAAGAATGAAAATGTTTTACCACTTAGCAAAGGGGTGAAGGTTTTGGTGACAGGCCCTAATGCTAACTCTATGAGAACTCTTAATGGAGGTTGGAGCTACTCGTGGCAAGGCGAAAAAACCGAAGAGTTTGCCCAGAAGTACAATACAATACTGGAAGCAGTAACCAGCAAGTTTGGGAAAGAAAACGTGCTGTACGAAGCCGGAGTAGAGTATAACATGAAGGGTGTTTATCATGACGAGATTATGGGTGATTTTAATGCCGTACAGCAAAAGGCTGCTCAGGCAGATTATATAATTGCCTGTATTGGCGAAAACTCGTATACCGAGAAACCTGGTGATCTTCAGGATTTGTACTTATCGGAGAATCAGGAAAATTTGGTAAGAGAGTTGGCCAAGAGTGGTAAGCCCATTATTCTTATTTTGAATGAAGGACGTCCGCGTATAATAAGCCGAATAGAGCGTCTTGTAAAGGGTGTGGTAATGGCTTACCTTCCAGGTAACTTTGGCGGAGATGCGTTGGCAGATGTTTTGGCCGGAGATGTAAATCCTTCCGGAAAGCTCCCATTTACCTATCCTGCATATCCTAACTCTTTAATCGCCTACCACCATAAGCCAGCCGAAGAGCAAAAAAAGTCGGAGGGAGCTTATGACTATAATGGCGAATTTACGCCTCAGTATCCCTTTGGTTTCGGACTTTCATACACCTCGTTTACTTATAGCCAGCTTGCCTTGTCTGGTAAAAATATGGGTAAGGATGGCTCTTTAGAGGTTACCGTAAAGGTGAAAAATAGCGGAAGCAGAGACGGAATGGAGGTTGTAAAGCTATTTGTTTCGGACGTTGTGGCTTCATTAACCCCCGATGTTAAAAGATTAAAAGGATTCCAGAAGATTGCTCTTAAGCCAGGGGAGGAGAAGTTGGTAACCTTCCGTTTAACGCCTAGCGATCTGAAGTTTGTAGATCTTAGCAACAGATCTGTAGCCGAAAAGGGTGAGTTTGTGGTTGAGGTGGCAAACCTTTCTAGCTCATTCAACCTGACAGAGAACATTCTATTTTAGCAGTTTATTTTGCCTTAACCTGTTGCTTATTTACAATTTGCTAGCAGGTTGAGGTTTTTTAGTTCCTACCAGTACATACCAAACTGGAATGTTGGCAAAACTGCATCATTTGGTGTTATTTACGTTGTTTTAGTGGCTCGCATGGATTGATGATGGAAAAAAGGTTGGTATAATTCCGTGAAAATTTAGGCTTGTTTGCATTGTTTTTTATTTTTTTTGCCTACTATTGCCTACCAGTTAAGATGCGGTTTTATGGATAAACTTGATTACATAAAAATAGACAGTAAGCTTTCTGTTTCGAAGTATAAGCAAATTGTAAACTCCATAGTGAGTTCGATAGGCGATGGCCTTTTGAAGAAGGGGGATCGGATGCCTTCTATAAATGCAATTTGTAGCAGATTTGAGCTATCGCGCGATACGGTTCTTGCAGCGTACAACGATCTTAAATCTCGAGGAATCTTATCCGCTCATCCGGGGAAGGCCTACTACATCGAATCTACCAATGTGGATGTCGAGCAGAATATCATGCTTCTGTACGACGAGCTAAATGCTTTTAAGGAGGAGATGTACAACTCCTTTATAAAAAGAATTAACGGGAAGGCAAACGTCGATCTATACTTCCACAACTTCAACCGTAAGATTTTCGACTATCTACTTCGCGAGAATAACTACAAGTATACTGCCTACGTAATCATGCCTACGCAGTTTACCGATATTGCGGAGATAATACGCGAACTGAATGGGAAGGTGTATATCCTAGACCAACTGCCTATCGAGCTGAAGTATAGGTATCCTGCCGTTTATCAGAATTTTGATAAGCAGGTGTACGCTGGCCTTTCGGAGGCGAAGCATCTTATATTGAAGTATAGGAAAATCATATTTGTTTATCCAGGAGGGAAGGAGCCCGAATCGGAGCTAAGAGGATTTATCCGCTTTTGTAAGGAGATTGGCATGCCTTTCGAAATATCCAGCGATTTGGTGGAGCGCACACCCCGACAGGGTGAGGCCTACATGGTTGTTAACGACCAGCATTTGGTTGAGATCGTTAAGTTGGCGCGGGCCAATCTGCTCGAAATAGGGAAGGATTTGGGTATTATATCGCTAAATGATACCCCTCTAAAGGAGGTGGTTGCCAACGGTATAACGACGATATCAACCAACTTTGGAATGATGGGCGAAATACTTGCAGAGCAAATCCTGCAGAAGAAATCGGAGCAGATAGAGAATCCTTTTTCATTAATTGTTAGAGAGTCACTTTAAATAACTTGTAAATGAAACCTACATTGTTGATACTCGCAGCGGGTATGGGTAGCCGCTACGGTAGCTTAAAGCAGATGGACGGTCTTGGACCTAACGGGGAAACAATCATGGACTATTCGGTGTATGATGCCATCCGTGCTGGCTTTGGGAAGGTCGTTTTTGTTATCCGTGAAAACTTTGAGAAAGATTTTAGAGAAGTTTTTTCGAAGGAGCGATACGGAAATAAAATCGAGGTGGATTATGTTTTGCAGGAGCTGGATAAAATTCCAAGCCAGTTTGCCCTTAATCCAGAAAGAACCAAACCTTGGGGAACCAACCATGCTGTTATGATGGCGAAGGAGGTTATTAACGAGCCTTTTGCTGTTATCAATGCCGACGACTTCTATGGCAAAAATGCTTTTGCGGTGCTTGGTAAGTATCTTTCGGAGTTAAACGGAAGTTCTAACCAGTACTGTATGGTGGGCTACTATCTTGGGAATACCCTTTCTGAGATGGGGGCTGTTTCGAGAGGTGTTTGCTCGGCTGATACCGAAGGAAACTTGACAAGCGTTGTTGAGCGTACCCATATTGAAAAGCTGGACGGAGTGATCAGCTACAAGGATGAAGCGGGCAACCTCGTTGCTCTAGGCGATAAAACTATCGTCTCGATGAACATGTGGGGCTTTACTCCCGACTACTTCGAGCACTCAGATGCTATGTTTAGCGATTTCCTTGCAAACAACATGGAGAATATCAAATCTGAATTTTTTATTCCATTGGTGGTAAACAATCTAATTAGTACTGGTACAGCGAAACTTCGTGTTTTGGATACCGATGCGCAATGGTTTGGAGTTACCTATCAAGGTGATCGTCCTGCGGTTATCGAGAAATTGAATAGCCTTATTGCAAAAGGAGAGTATCCTAATAACTTGTGGGCATAAATATGATGGGCCTCATTCGCGAAGAGCCGCGGGTGAGGCCTTAATAAATAACATTTGATGAGAGTTTCAGTCGACAAATTTGGTGTTACCCCACAAAACGAGCAGGTTGACATAGTTACCATCGAGAGCGATAACGGCTCCTACATTAAGCTGACCAACTATGGAGCAAAGCTTGTCGCTTTGGTTGTTCCCGATAGCGAGGGGCGCTTAGACGATATCGTATTAGGGTACAACACGCTTGATGGCTACCTAGTTGGGAATCGTTTTTTTGGATCGAATCCTGGGCGTTATGCCAACCGTATAAAGGGGGCACAGCTTACCATCGATGGAGTAACCTACAAGCTGCCCGCCAATGAAGGTGAAAACCTGCTTCATGGCGGAGAAAAAGCTTTCGATGGCGTTATTTGGAGCTACGAAATTCAGGAGAACAGCGTATCGTTTCAGTACCTGAGCCCAGATGGGGAAAACGGATTCCCCGGTGCGCTGGATACAACGATTACCTACAGATGGACTAAGGACTTTAAGCTGATTATAGACTATAGGGCTACAACGAGCAAGCCTACTCATGTCAACTTAACGCATCATTCGTACTTTAACTTAGATGGAGAGGGCGCAGGATCTATTGCAGATCATAAAATAGCTATTGATGCATCTCATTATTTGGAGGTTGGCGAAGGGCTTATTCCAACAGGCAGATATCTTTCGGTAGATGGCACCCCGTTGGATTTGAGGCATGAGCAGCGAATAGGTGATGTTGCTGATAGCGACTTCCCAGCAATGAAAAGTGCGCTAGGTTTTGACCATTGCTACGTGCTAGACCATAAGAATGAGGCTATGAGTCATTGTGCTCGTGTATTTTCGCCTAAGTCTGGACGAACAATGGACGTGTTTACAACATTACCCGGACTCCAATTTTACTCCTGCAACCATGTTGCCAGCGAGGTGGCTGGTAAATCAGGCGTAGGATATCCAATTAGAAGTTCGCTATGCTTGGAACCGCAGTTTTTTCCCAACACTCCCAACATTGGAACTTTTCCAAGTACCTTACTTGTACCTAACCAGGAATACAATCAAACAATTATTTATCAGTTTAACTTTAAAACACAGTAACACATGTCATTTTCAACATTAGACTACTGCGTGCTGATGGCCTACATCCTAATTATAATTAGTGTAGGATTGTGGGTTTCTCGAAACAAAGGTGGCAAAAAGAAGAATGCCTCGGAATACTTTATTGCCGATAAAAGCCTTAAATGGTGGGTTATCGGAACTTCACTTATTGCAAGTAACATCTCTGCCGAACAATTTATTGCCATGTCAGGATCGGGATTTGCAATTGGTATGGGGATCGCTTCCTACGAGTTTATGGCCGCGCTTACGCTTATTATTGTTGCGGTTTTCTTCCTGCCTATCTTTCTGAAAAAGGGCATCTATACCATGCCTGAGTTCTTAGAGCAGCGTTACGATAAGCGCGTAAAAACCGTAATGGCCATCTTTTGGCTTGTTGTTTTTATCTTCGTAAACCTTGCATCTATTCTTTACCTAGGGGCGTTAACCATTAAGAATGTTCTTTTCGAGGGGCAAAGCCTGCTAATATCCGGGGTGGTGGTTGATCCGCTTTGGATTGGTATTATTGCACTAGGCCTTTTAGCGGCCTCTTTTGCCATCTTTGGTGGTCTTAAGGCGGTTGCTGTTACTGACGTGGTGCAGGTGGTATTTCTTATTGGTGGTGGATTGGTAACCACTTTTGTAGCCCTTAAGGCGCTTGGACAAGGTAATGCTTTTGATGGTTTTATCTCTCTTACTCGCGATCATAAGGATCACTTTGATATGATTTTAACCCAAGGTAAGACGATGATTGCCGATGGGAAGGGTGGGATGAAAGATGCCTACATCGACCTTCCTGGTATTAGCGTGCTTATTGGGGGAATGTGGATTGCTAACCTTTACTACTGGGGATGTAACCAGTTTATTATTCAGCGTGCGCTTGCTGCCAAAAGTATTGGTGAAGCTCAGAAGGGTTTGGCCTTTGCTGGATTCCTTAAGCTGCTTTTGCCTCTTATTGTTGTTATTCCAGGTATCGTCGCTTTTGCTTTAAATGCAGATATCAGCAAGCCTGATGAGGCATACCCTTGGTTGTTGTCTAACATTGTCCCTACAGGGATTAAAGGATTGGCTTTTGCGGCTCTTGTTGCGGCCATCATTGGTTCTGTTGCTGGTATGCTTAACAGTATTTCTACCATCTTTACCATGGATATCTACAAGGGATTCATTAATAAGACCGCTTCGCAAAACAACCTGGTGCTTACAGGACGTATTTCGGCCGGGGTAGCGCTTATCATTGCCTTCCCAGTTGCAATTATGCTTCAAAATCTCGATCAAGCTTTCCAGTTCATTCAGGAATTTACGGGTTTTGTTAGTCCTGGAGCTTTGGCAATCTTCTTGCTTGGGTTCTTCTGGAAGAAGGCTTCTGCAAATGGTGCGCTACTTGCCGCACTTGGTACATTTATCTTCTCGGTCCTATTCAAGTTCTTAACCCCATCGCTTCCTTTTATGGATCGTATGGGCATCGTATTCCTTCTTTGCGTTCTTGTTATGGTGGTTACGGCTTATATCGAAGGTGCTAAACCTAGCGAGAAGGCTATTACTATCACGCCCGATATGTTTAAGACTACGACTAAGTTTAAGATATCTGCGGCCTTAATTGTTATTATTCTTACTGTAATTTACACCATTTGGTGGTAATCAGATATGTCAATGCTTTTAGATAAGATAAGTAATCTTTTTAAGGAAAAATATAGCACCTCTGGAGCGGTTTTCGCTGCTCCAGGGCGTGTTAACCTAATAGGAGAGCACACAGATTACAATTTAGGTTTTGTTTTACCCGGCGCTATCGATAAGGCCATATTTTTAGAAATCAGGCTTAACGGTACCGATTCTTTTAACGTGGCATCGGTAGATTTTAATGAGGAAACCACCTTTAAGGCCGATGGTCAAAAATCTTCCTACTCTTGGGCCAACTACATTATTGGCGTTATTATGGAGATTAAGGAGATTTCTGGTAAGGTGTCGCAAGGTTTTGACTGCGTTTTTGGAGGTAATGTACCTTTAGGTGGCGGAATGTCTTCTTCTGCGGCGCTTGAAAGCGCTTTCGCTTTTGCTATTAACGAGCTAAACGGCTTTGGACTTTCTAAGATGGAGCTAGCAAAGGTTGGGCAGATGGCCGAGCATCACTATGCTGGCGTTCGTTGTGGTATAATGGACCAGTTTGCTTCGTTGCATGGCGAAGAGGGCAAGTTAATGAAGTTGGACTGCCGATCTTTAGAGTATGAACTGGTTCCTTTTAAGTTGCAAGATCATAAGGTGATTCTTCTCGATACCAACGTAAAGCATTCGCTTGCCTCTACCGAGTATAACGTACGCCGAGGTCAATGCGAAGAGGGTGTTGCTGCAATTGCCAAAAGGCATCCAGAGGTACACAGTTTACGTGATGTAACTCCCGAAATGTTAGAAGTGGTAAGATCTGAGGTTGACCCTGTTACCATGATGCGTTGCGAATATGTAGTTGAGGAAAACATTCGTTTGAGCAATGCATGTAAAGCACTTGCTGCTGGTGATATCCAAACGTTTGGCAAGGAGATGTTCGGGTCGCATGAAGGGCTATCTAAAAAGTATGCTGTTAGCTGCCAAGAGCTCGATTTTCTTGTAGATATTGCAAAGAGTACTCCAGGGGTTATTGGTTCGCGTATGATGGGAGGTGGATTTGGTGGTTGTACCATTAGCGTGGTTGCCAACGAAGTTCACGACCAGTTTGTACAAAATGCAACTGTTGAATTTGAGAAGCAGTTTGGCCAAAAGCCGCTTGTATATGATGTGGTTATCAGCAGTGGTGCTCGTAGATTGTCATAGCTAGTGTACGAATCTTAATAGATGAAGTAACTAATAGGTGATACTCAATTTTCGATTATCCATACTAAAAATAGGAAATTGGTATTACAACAAAAAGGCTGCCTTGATAGAGGGCAGCCTTTCGTATTTTATACATGGTAAGTCAATATTGGTAGCAGTACTCAAATGGGTAACCTTACCGTTGCTTACCGCATTTGGCTATTTTGCGTAGGTGTTAACGATTTCAGCTACGTACACTCGGTGGTAATCCTTGTGCGGATAGTGCTTTTCAATGTTTTGATCCAAAAAGTTTTCTGGGTTAAGGTCTGCAAAGTAGAGTTTCTTACACTCTAGCACCAACTTTGCCTCCTGAAAGAACACGCTTCCGTTGTCGGAAGCAACGGGGGTTAGCCCCGATTCGGCTATTTTATCAGACTTCCGTCCCGAAATGGTTCCGCAAAGCTGTAGGGTCTTGCGATGTTTCTCTTCAAAAAATGAAAGGGTAAAAAAGTTTTCCCGTTCAATAAACTCGTAGGTATAACGTGTTGGTCTTACAAAGATAAAGGCAACAGGCCTATTCCATAGTTCGCCCAGTCCTCCCCACGATGCGGTCATCGTATTACAGCTTTCGGTGTTACCTGCGGTAACAAGCATCCAATCCTTGCCTATTAGCTTGGTGGCGCTTTGCTTTAGGTCGTTTATGTTTATCTTTTTAAGCATATCTGGTCTGTTTTATAAGTAGCAATATTAAAATGTTTTTGGTTGATTGCAACTTTTTACAATCTTTTATTTCATCTTTTTTACGTGCTCTTTATATACCTCCGTTTGTGCATCGGCTAGCACGAATTGCTGCTTATTTGTGGTCTCCTTTCTCCTTGTGCTATCTATATGGGGTTGACATAGAGTGTTTAGTGTCTGGTTTTTACACTTTTGCCTTTTTTGAGGCAACCATTGTCATTTTTTTCGCTGTAATTTTGGTCATAATACTAGCTTTGCAACCAAACTTTGAATACTATGCATCCTCACATTGGTCAAATTGCAGCGTTAGCTACAGCCTTCTGCTGGACTGTTACTGGTGTTACCTACCAAATTGCAGGTCGTAAGATAGGATCGGTTAATGTAAACATGATTCGGATGGTTATAGCGCTTGTGCTGCTCTCTTCCTATAGCTTTTTTGCCTACGGAAGTTTTCTCCCGACCAGTGCATCTTTGCATAACATTGTTTGGCTTTCATTGTCGGGGCTGGTGGGCTTCGTTATAGGGGATTTATGTCTTTTCCAGGCTTACGTGCTTATTGGAGCTCGCATTTCCATGCTTGTAATGACGCTTAGCTCTCCCATTGCAGCTATCTTTGGTTGGCTTATTATGGGTGAAACGATGAGTCCGCTTAGCTTAGTTGGCATGGCGCTTACCTTAGGTGGTATTGCGCTGGTTATACTTGAGCGGCCTACTGCCGAGGAGGAGGGAACTTCGCGTATAGGGTTAAAGTATCCTACTAAAGGGTTGCTTCTTGCCCTTGGAGGTGCATTTGGGCAGGGATTTGGATTGGTGTTAAGTAAATATGGGATTGGTAATTTTAATCCTATACAAGGAACTCAGATACGTGCTATTGCGGCACTGGTTGGGTTTACGATCTTTTTCTTTGCAATTAGGCAGTGGGGCATATTTTTTAAGTCGCTCAATCGTCCTAAAGTCATAAGCGTGGTTGCCATTGGTTCCATATTTGGACCGTTCTTAGGCGTGTCGTTATCGCTATTTGCGGTGCAGCATGCTACTACTGGTGTTGCCTCAACCATTATGTCCATTATGCCTATTATCATCATTCCTGTGTCGGTAGTAATATTTAAGGAGAAGGTTACCGTAAAGGAAATTATCGGAGCGGTTATCGCCATTGCAGGTGTTGCACTTTTCTTCCTGTAGTATTGTAATTGTTTTTCCGATTCGCCTATCTTTGTCGTAATCTTAGGTAAAATGGAAGAACAGGAACAACAGCAAGCGAAACCACCCAAAGGATCTTCTTTAAAAGGTCATCCCATTGTGCGCTCGTTTAGGCAGGCGCTGGTGGTGTTAAGGAATAAGTATGCGCTTACTATCGTCGTATTTTTGGTTTGGTTAACCTTCTTTGATCGTTACAATTTGGTAGATATGCTCGAGAATACCTCTAAAATTGGTGATATGAAGGATGAAATGGATTACTACAGAACCAAAATCACCGAAGATAGTACCCGAATCCAAGAACTCACCTCTAACAATGAGAACTTGGAAAAGTACGCGCGCGAGCAGTACCTTATGAAGCAGGCTGATGAGGAAATATTTATTGTGAAGTAGTTTTATATGCAGATAGTAGTCAGGCGTTAGAAAACTAACGCCTTTTTTTGTACTGTGTTAAAAAGAAACTTATTAGTATTTGTTGCCATATTATCAATAACAAATCTTCTGCTTTTCTCTTTATAGATTATTGCCAAGTAATCTTCTGTTTTATGAATTCAAAGTTTTGTCGATTTGTAGTAGTTGACGCGTATCCTCTTTTTCGGTTGGGATTGACAGAGCTGCTTAATAAAGTTTTTCATCCAGCTTCTATCGAAGAGGCTTCTGATAGCGCCTCCTTTCAGAATCTTGTTATGAGCAAAAGCGCGAGGTTGGATCTTGTTTTGTTAGATGTTAACCTTCCAGGTGCAGATGTGGTTGCGATGGTCGATCTGGCTCGTTCTTTTATCCCGAATTTAAAAATTATTGCGTTAGCAGATCGGTACAATGAGGCGATAGCCGCTCGTTTGCTTGCTAAGCATATTAACGCCATCATCCTGAAAAGTTCGGATGTAAAGCAGGTGGAGGTCGTGCTTCGATCCGTTATGCAAAAGGGGTTTTGCTTTAGCGCCGGAATTCCTGATATCGATTACCGAATGGTGGTTAAGCAGAAAAGCCGAAAGGGGAGGAGGTACTCCGAACTTACCGATCGTGAAATTCAGATTATAAAGCTAATAGCCGAAGAAAAGACTACCGACGAGATTGGAGCGATTCTTTCTATCAGCCCTCGCACGGTTGAGGGGTACCGGAAAAAGATTCTTATCAAAACATCCTCCAAGAATACGGCTGGCATTGTAATGTTTGGAGTACAGAACCATATTGTAACGGTTTCTTCTGTTGTCGCGTACCGTTGAGTTTTTTTGATTTTTAGGCGTAACCATCTAGTTGTTCGGTAAAAGGACTTTGAGTACGAATTCTTCCTGTTTGTGCTGGCTTTGACGAGTTTTAAGAGTATAAATCCTTTTAATATTGGTAAGCCATAGGTGGTAACCCTGTCTGGATTTTACCCAAAACTACGCTTGTTTTAGCCGTTCTGTCTGGCGTAACTTTCTTTTTTCTTAAGGTTAGGGATGTAGTATTAGCGGCAGTCTCTAGCTGAAGATGCTGTTTTGCTCAGCTTGCAGCAAGGGCGGAATTCCGAAAAGCCTACGAGTAGGAGTAATGTAATATTTTATATTATGGCAACAGATACTTTGGCAAGACCTCAACTGATGGTTCCAGATGTAATGTATTTAAGCGTTAATGAGACTTGGAGAACGGCTATTTCTAACGTTCTAATTACAGGAACAGGAAGCTGTGAGTTTATGTTGACTCGCCCCAACTCAGGTGATGCAAATGGCGGATATGTTTCCTTGTACAAGGATCAGATTAGTGAGCAAGATGCTCCTGTTGTTAGGCAGTTTCTGGATGGCAAGAGCAGCGGTAAGTTTACGATAAGTAGCGATAAGGTAGATTTTACCAAGAATACCTACGTTTTATGCTATGGTCCATTCTATAGCGATCCTGTTTACGAGGTGGTAACTTCCGTACTTATCATCAACGGACAAGCTTTCATGGCTAACTCTTCTATGTGTCAGGGTATTTCTCACGAAATTGATAAGGTAACCAGCTACTTTAAGTTCGATTCAAATCCTCAAGGTTTTGGTCGTTGGGATGGATACCTAATTGTTCGAGAGGGTGCTACATTTGGGGTTGGCGCTCAGGTTGGTCTCATTAACATACCTAAAAACGGGCCAACAGAAGGTGTTGCTACCGTTCCTATAAATGGTACCTTAAAACGGGGTACTACCTATAATGTAACTACTAGTATCTATTCTACTGTTCGCCCTGTAGCTGGTTATACGTTTACAACCGCAAAGTAAGGCAAAAGCTATAGGTCGTATGCTAAGGAGAAATGGTAATGCCATTTCTCCTTTTATATTAGTCTACAATTACTTTTTTCCCTTGCGGATATTTTACCGAATATCTCAGCTGTAGTATCTTTTTCTCTTTGGGTGCGAGTGGTAATTTCCACGTCAATTTACCTGAGTCCGTATCGGCTTTAGCCCCTGATTGCTCCAGCACCTCAACTTTTATTGTTTTAAGTGCCCAGACTTGAAATATAGCAATAATTGTAGCAACTCCATTTCTTTTGTTATTCTAATTCTTCTTCAGACAAAAAGGGACGCATGTCCGTGCAGCCCTTTTGTGGTATTTTTTCTAGAATTGAATTGCTTCTTCAAAAACTCGGAGTTCGTGTAGGGTTCCTTCTACAAAGGCATCTACTATTAACTGCTGCTCTTCCGTGGTAGCCTTGGCTCCATGCTTTTCTACAATGGCTATATACTGAGTTACGAAATCGTTATACTCGTCGCCAGCATACGTGTCAATAAACAGCTGGTAGGGATTGTTGGGGACGTTATGCTCAACCACATGCATGCCTACCGCTCCATATATCCAAAAGCAGGGTAGCAGTGCTGCCGCAGCCTCTCCAAATAGCGAGTTGCTGCTTTTCTGATGTAGAAAGTTGCAGTAGCGTTCAAAGGCAGGTGATAACGTTTTTGCTTCCTTCAGCCCATAATGATTAAGGTAGGTGGTGCGTATTACTTGCTCCATTTCAATACCGTCGGTAACAATCTGCTCAAAAAACGCTTGTTCGTCTTGTGTTTCTGCTCGCTGGGAAAGTCGCGCGAAGGCTTCATTGTCATGTTTAAGGTAAATAACGTCTTGTTGGAGGTAATGCCCAAAGCTGCTAGAAGCAAGCGTGCCGTTGGCCAGCCCAACAATAAAATCGGAGGCTATAAGCCGGCGGTAAATGGGCTCTGCTTGCTGCCAGCACCGCTTAGTGAAATTTCCTGCTGGAGGTATTTTCATGGTTAATCCCAAAAACGGTGAAAATGATGTACAGGACCATGCCCTTTCCCTATTTCATACTTGGCGCCGCGGACTATGGCGGTGTTAATATACTCTTTAGCTCTGCTTACGGCCTCATTTAAGGATAGGTTGTGAGCCAAATACGCGGCCACTGCCGACGAAAAGGTGCAACCAGTCCCGTGCGTGTTGCGGGTGGCTACTCGCTCGGAGGTGAGTTCCAGCACTTCGTCGGTCTCTGCGTTGTACAGGATATCGGTTAGTGTGCTATCGGTAAGGTGTCCGGCCTTTAGCAGTACGGATACTTTTCTCTCCTGCGAAAGGGCCCGAGCACACTCTGTAAGGTCCCCTTGTCCTTTTATTTTTTGCCCTAAAAGTATTTCTGCTTCAGGGATGTTTGGGGTGATTATTCTTGTACGGGGAATCAGCTCGTTACGAAGCGTTTCAATAGCTTCGTCCTGTAGCAACTTATCTCCCGATGTTGCGACCATTACAGGGTCTAGCACCACGTTGCAAAAACCATACGGCTCAACGCTATCTATCACCGCACGAATTAATTCTGAGGAGTGCAGCATGCCAATCTTAATGGCGTTGGTACCAATATCTTCGAGCACTGATTTTATCTGCCCTCTAACAAACTCAATTGGTATTGGGTGCACTCCATACACGCCTACCGTATTTTCGTCTACAATAGCGGTGATGG
The DNA here is from genome assembly GCF_000798815.1 of Alistipes sp. ZOR0009. Classification (NCBI taxonomy): domain Bacteria; kingdom Pseudomonadati; phylum Bacteroidota; class Bacteroidia; order Bacteroidales; family Rikenellaceae; genus Alistipes; species Alistipes sp. ZOR0009. The sequence continues at coordinate 32,099 of NZ_JTLD01000020.1, forward strand.
CCGTAGTGGCAAAGCACCCGCAGGCCGAAATTGTTTTAAGATCGGCTTGAATGCCGGCGCCTCCGCTTGGATCGCTACCAGCTATGGTAAGTACGCGCTTATATTCCATTTTATAGTATCAGTTTCAGTTGTTTTTAAAAATGCTGAAAGCCTACATTGCCTAGGTTAAATTCTTCTCCATTGTCGAGCCATTTAATGCAACTTGCTCCGCCAGTTATGAAGCCGATGGTGCTTAGCTCCTTGCTAAAGTTCGATTTAAAGGCTTCGTTTACAGCGTCAAAATCGCTAGGGGCTATGGTACACAACAATTCGTAGTCTTCGCCACCTGCTGCTGCCATGCTAAGGCAGTCCCATCCGTACTCCTCTGCCGCACTTCGCAGCTCGTCGGATATGGGGAGATGGCTAACCTCTATAATGGCGCCGCACCCCGAGGCCTTTAGTATGTGGGGAAGATCGGAGGCAACACCGTCCGATAAATCCATCATGGCATGTACCCCGGCATACGATGATAGTAGCGCACCTTCCTCTATTCGGGGAGTGGGAGTGTGATGCTTGTCTATCAAAGCTGTAATTGCGGGCGTTTTTGGAAACTTATTTAGTACGGCTTCTAATCCCGCTGCTGAGTCGCCAAGGTTTCCGCTGACGCAAATTAGATCACCCACCTTTGCCATTCCTCTACGTCTGGCTTTTCCCTTTTCGCAATTGCCAATAATGCAGACGTTGATGGCCAAGTGCTGCAACGACTTTGTGGTGTCGCCTCCCATCAACGGTACGCTGTACCTTTCTGCAACGGAATGGATTCCCTTCATCAGCTCGTCGAGATACTCTACTTCGGTATCTTTGGGTATGGCAATGGATAGGAAGGCTCCTATAGGGGTACCTCCCATTGCAGCAATATCGCTAAGGTTAACGGCCATGGATTTTACGCCCAGCTGGTAAGGGCTAATGGCATCTTTCAGAAAGTGTACACCCTCTACCAGTAAATCGGTAGTAACCAGCCACTCTTCCTTTTCATTTACGGGGATGATGGCACAATCGTCACCAATTCCAGTTTGCCCGCTATTTAGTAGGTGGCTGAACATTGGTTTGAACCTTTCAATGAAGCCAAACTCTCCTATACTATTTAGTAACATCGTCTTACTTTATTGGTTTGCATATTGCTGTTTAGCGTAGCAAGTCTACCTTAAGTGGATTCTTTTAATGCTGCGTTTTCATTGCAATACACCTATTTTCAGATTGTAATTTTCAACTTCATTTTTTCGATCAGCTCTTTGGCTGCATCTTTAGGCGATGTAGCCGAGCATATTGCCGAGACTACCGCGATACCATTGGCTCCTGCGTTTACAATATCTGCAGCATTGCTACTATTTACGCCTCCAATGGCAACGGTAGGATGGTTGGTAAAGGAGGCAACTTCTTTTACTCCCTCCAAGCCAAATGGATGCGCGATATCCTTCTTCGTTTGCGTTCCAAACACGGGCGAAATTCCGATGTAGTCTACATCTAACAGGTTTGACTGGCGCGCTTGCTCCATATTTTCGACAGATAGCCCGATAATCTTATCGTATCCGAGCAGCCTACGGGCAATCTCGTAGGGCATGTCGCTTTGTCCGATATGCAACCCATCTGCATCAGCGGCCAAAGCAACGTCTGCTCGGTCGTTAATAATTAGAGGTACGCGGTAGGGCTCTAACTTTTGTTTTAAACGTACTGCCAGCTTAATGAAGTCTCGCGTTGTGCAATCCTTTTCTCTTAGCTGTACCATTGTTACGCCCCCTTTTACGGCCTCTAGTACAATCCATTCTAGGTCTCTTCCGTACGATAGAGAACGGTCGGTAACCAAGTATAGGCTTAAGTCAACCATATCTGCGTATATTCTGATTTAATCTTTTCTATTTCGATGTTAGTTCTTCCAACTACGCATTAGAGTGAGTGGAGGCTACAGCCTTATGCATGTAGCATTTCCACTTTTGCTCGCTGTTCGGCCACTAATCCTACAATATTATATAGCCCATCAATAAAGGCTACCTGCATTGAGGCTGGTCCTGCCGATTTTATTGCGGCCATTTCGCCGACAACCCCCATTATGGTCATGGCGTTGGTTGCTGCTAGCAGGGCATTGCTGTTTACTGCCGCAAAGGCCCCAACTATGGCTGTTGCGGTACAACCCATTCCAGTGACTTTTGGCATCAGTGGCGATCCGTTGCTTACCGTGTAAACGGTTTTACCGTTGGTAATATAGTCAATATCTCCGCTAATAGCGACAACCGAGTTGGTGGCAATGGCTAGCTTCTTGGCCGCCTCTAGCGCAGATGCCGAGGTATTGGTGCTATCAACCCCCTTGGTTGTTGCATTTTCGTTGGCAAGGCATAAAATTTCCGACGCATTTCCTCTTATGATGGTTGGCTTGCACTTTTCTACTATTTGCATGGCCACCACCGTTCTGTAGGGAGTTGCGCCAACTCCTACTGGATCGAATATAACAGGGATGCCTTTTTGGTGGGCCGCTTGGCCTGCTGCCACCATTGCTTCAACCCAAGGGTCGCTAAGTGTACCCATGTTGATAACGAGCGATGATGCAATGTTAACCATGTCGGCCACCTCGTTTGTGGCATGGGCCATTACAGGCGAGGCGCCAATGGCAAGCAGCGCATTGGCGGTGTTGTTCATCACCACGTAGTTGGTTATGTTGTGTACCAGCGGCGATTTCTCTCTGATAAGTGCCAAATCGTTGGCTAGGTTTCTGTTTTGGTTCATATCTTTTAGTTTTTGATGGCGCTTATGGCAACGTAGTCTCCGCAGTCAAATCCTTCACGAGGTTCTTCGGTAATGTTGTTCGAGTAGATTGGATGCTTGGTAAGCGTTTGGGCGAACTGCATCTCCCCAAAGCCCGCTTTTTCGAGCATCTCGACTTTTTCGGCGGTGGTGCGCCAGTTGGCTACCTTTACAAACTCTATTGGATATGGATCTTGCGGGTGTACTCCTTTTAACAGCGGGTGATCCCACGTTTCGACTGCTTTAGCGAGGTTGTAGAGTAGCGCATACGAGCTCTCCTTCGGAACATCGATTACCACAATTCTGCCGTTTGGCTTAAGAGCAGCATAGGCTTTATCGAAGGCGGCTTGCAAATCGGTAATGTAGCTGGGAGTCCCGTTAAAGAGTATCGTATCGTAGCAGGCTATCCCAAATTGGGCATCTTCGGCGGTGGTTATGGCGACGTTCATTCCTCGTTTGCGGGCAATCTCCGCCATTCCTGTCGATGGCTCGATGCCATTTTTTACCACTATACCATATTCTTTTTCGAGGAGCATCTCAAAAAGACCACTCCCGCATCCAACCGATAGCACGTTGCCCGCATTCTTGCGGAGGAAGTGGGCAACCAGCTTTAGCTCGGAGTAGAGAACATGCTCGTTGTTTAAAAACCAGGCATCGTACATGCTGGCATACTGGTCAAAGCTACTTTTATCCATAGTCATAAAATAAAAAAGCCGCTCCACGTATGTGAAACGGCGAAATAGATTGAATCTAACGAAAAAGTCTTCAAAAAATCCCGTTTCCCTACGCTGTTATGAAACAGATCAGGTTCATGGGGTATAATCTCAGCCCTAGTGGACACCCCCAACAGTCTCTACAAAGATAGCCGAAATGCGCAATCCTTGTCTCCTTTTCCGTTTTTTGATAGATGGAGGAATATGTTTAATAACAATGTTATTTGCGGAGGATTACTATTGTGTTGATTTATAGAAGCAGGTGTTTGTCTTTGTTAGATTTTGTATGCTTTGGATTTGTATAATGCAATTTAAAGATGGTTAAATTGTAAATATTCCGAAGGCGAAGAAGATATCTTTGTCGCCTAAATTTCGGACTTAATCTAGGAAAAAAAACATGTTGGAATATAGGGATTGGAAGTTCTTCAAAGACATGGAAACGTCGTTGAAGAAGCGGGTACTTTTTAAAGTCGGCTTTTGGCTCTCGCTGTTGCTGATGGGGTTATTTTTATTTTTTGCGATACTTTTTTGGGATTACGCGATTAGCAGTACTACCAACTCTGCGAGCGAATTCTCACAGTCGAGCTCTAACGCACTAAAAGTTCGTATCTATAGGGCTATCGGAGTTGCTCGTGCGCTGAGCATGTCTACCGACTACATGATGCATACCAACGCGGCGGCGGCTGACTCGAACTTATCGCGTAGCTTGTATAACTACAATACAAGGCTTAATCATTACAAAGGAATTTTGCTTTACCAATCGGCCTACTACAGCTTTGATGCTGCTCAGCTAGGTAGGGTTGATGGTGGTCGCTTGTTTTATCAGTCGACTTATACTCGCCCAGCAGCTGTTTGCCAGAAAATGGCAGGCATTGGCGACGGAGAACTGCAGGCAAACTTGAGAAAAGCGGAGGAATTTAAGCAGGCTATTGTTTCTATTCCTCACGAAAGCAGCTACAACGATGGAGGTTCATCTGTTAAGGTGATTTCAGTGGCTGCTCCAGTAGAGCATGATGGGAAAGTTATAGGAAGTGCTGGGGTCGATCTTCCATTGGAGGAAATAAACCAGCTGATAAAAAGTTTTAAGCTTCCTCCTCATGCAGTGGCGTACCTGTTGGCACCCAACGGAGAGGTGGCCTCTTACTCTTCAGAGATTTCGGATTCGAGGATGAAGTACATATCGGAAAATAAGCTCTTGTACAAGACTGTTAGCGACATTATCGGTGAAAAAGGGGAGGTAGAAGGTCAAGGTGTCGAGATTAAGGATAATGGAATGCAGTCGTTTATTCTTCCTGTGATACTAGACGAGACAAATGCCCGATGGGTATTTGTGGTATCGGTACCTACTTCTGTTTACTATGCATTAATATGGTTAAAGCTGGGACTATTACTGTTGGTTACTGTAATAATGCTGGTGGTAGTGCTAGTTGTTGTAAGGAAAATGGCGGTTCAGGTTGTAAAGCCAATTATTGAGATCAATGGGAGCATACAGCGGTTAGCTCGTGGCGAAATATTTGGTTCTAACTATGTCGAATTGCATCATAAAGATGAACTAGGCGAGATTGCTAGCTCTATAAATACGCTGATAGATTCGCAAAAGGAGGCGGCTGAGTTTGCTGTTGCTATAGGACAGGAAAAATTTGATGTCGACTTGGCTGACAGAACTGGCGATGATATGGCAGCTGCTTTGGTGGCCATGAAGGAGAATCTACTAAAAAGCAAGAATCTGGAATTGGAACGTCAGGAGCAGGAGGCTATTACGCACTGGGCAGCAGAGGGGATGGCGCAATTTGCCGAACTTTTACGTGCGAGCGATTCCAACATGAAGGAGTTCTCTGCCCGTTTGCTTTCGAGCCTAGTTCGTTATATCGATGTTAACCAAGGTGCCCTTTTCGTATTTAACGAGGAGAGCAAGGTGCTGGAAATGACAGCCTGCTTTGCCTACAATCGTCGTAAGATGGTGGATAAGGAGATGGCTGTTGGCGAAGGGCTGGTTGGTCGCTGCTATGCCGAGGCTGAGTCTATCTACTTGCTAGAAATTCCTACAGACTACATAGCCATTACGTCGGGGTTGGGAGATACGCCACCTCGCTCGTTGCTTTTAGTACCAATGAAGGTAGATGGTGAGGTTTTAGGGGTACTCGAACTTGCCTCTTTACAGGAAATTCCAGATTATAAGCTTCAGTTTGTTGAAAAGATAGGCGAAAGTATTGCTGCCACCATTCGTAGCGTGCGGGTTAACCATCATACGGCTCAGCTGCTCGAAAGAACGAAGGTGCAGGCTGAAGAGATGGCTGCAGCGGAGGAAGAAATGCGCCAGAATTTGGAGGAGCTGCAATCTACTCAGGAGGAGATGTCGCGTATTCAGGAGGAGCAACGTGCTGCCATTGAGCTTACGCAGATTGATAAGCAAATGTTTGCTGCCTTGTTCCATTCTACATCAGAGAGCATCTACTTTAAGCATAGAGATGGCCGCTATGGAAGGGTGAGCGATGCCGCTTGTGCGCTGCTAAGGGTTAATAGCGTAGAGGAAGCAGAAGGAAAGACGGCGTTTGATCTCTTCTCTCACGAAACGGCATCGGCTATCGAGAAGGAGGACAATGAGGTGATGACTACCCAAAGACCTATAGTTCGTCAGGAGGGATTCTTGACCAACCTAGATGGTTCTAAAATAAAGGTAGAAAAGAGCAAGCACCCAGTTCTTGATGCAAAAGGGGAATCGGTTGGACTTATTGCTATCTATAAGATGTTAGAAAATTAGCGCGCTAATTTTTCTTCAATAAAATGAGGCCTATTCTATTTAGAATAGGCCTCATTTGTTTATTTATCTGCTTTTGTTATCTGCTTTTTGCTTTTCTAGCAAAGCCTTTAATCGCTTTGCTATTTTGGGATGCTGCAGTATAAGGTTGTTTTTTTCAAGAGGATCGGCTTCTATGTTGTATAACTGGGCTTCAGGGGCGTTGTCTACACCCTTAGAGGACCAGCCACCCGATCCTTTGCAGTCGATATACTTCCACTTGCCCTCCCTTATTCCAAAATCTCCATTTACGCCATGATGTATGATTGAGGTTCTGTGCGGCTCTTTCCTTTGGAATTTCGAACTTATAAGCGGAAGTATGGAGAAGCTATCCTCAGCCTCATTGTCGGATAGCTTGCTGCCAAGCAGCTGGGCACAGGTAGCAAAAAGGTCGGTTGTGCAGACGATTTTATCTACGCTTGCTCCTTTTTTTGTACTATTGGGCCAGTAAACAATAAGGGGAATCCGGTGTCCTCCATCCCAAACATCGCCTTTCATTCCCGATGTTCCATGGTTGCTTTCGTGCTGATACTGCTGAATGTCGCTAGGAAGCCAATGGGAACCGTTGTCGGAGGCGAAAATAATCATAGTATTGTCATCAATTCCTTGCTTTTTGCAGGCCTCTGCTATTTCCTTTACCATAGCATCTGTCATCATCACAAAATCGCCGTAGGCGCCAGCGCCTGATTTCCCAAGAAATTTTTCGGAGGGAAGCCATGGGGTATGTGGAGATGTTAGCGCAAGGTATAGAAAGAAGGCGGAGTCGGATTTTGCGTTGTTGTTGATAAACGATTTTGCATCGTTAACCAAGTTCTCAAGCACCTCCGAATGCTTAAAGTCTGAAGCTACATCACCGCCTCTGTACCAACGACCACGTGAGCTCTTATCGCTCCATGATGGTTGAGCGCTTACTTTTTCTCCTGTAATTTTCTCATCCCTGATGAATAGGTAGGGGGCTATATCTAACGAAGACGGAATAATGTAGCTGTAGTCAAAACCGCAAGCCTTTGGTCCTCCTGTTATAGGTTTGCTGTAGTCTACGTTGGAGGTGTTTAAGATTCCCCAAGGGTCGCCTTCGGTGAGGGGACGGTTGGAGTTCACTTTTTCGTAGTTTAGGCCAAGGTGCCATTTCCCAATACAAGCCGTATGGTATCCACGCCTTTTAAAAAGATTTGCAACGGTTGGTCTGTCTTCTTCAATAAGAGGCCGATCGTAACCCACAAGCACCCCCGCTTTTAGGCGCGAACGGAAGCAGTACCTGCCAGTTAGGATACCGTAACGGGTTGGTGTACTTACCGCAGAATTGGAGTGGGCGTTGGTGAAAGACACTCCGTTGCGAACAAGGCTGTCTAGCGTGGGTGTTTTAATCTTACTTTGCGGATTTAGCGCTGAAATGTCGCCATAACCCATATCATCAGCAAGAATGTAAATGACATTAGGCTTACGTTCGTCTGGCTTTTTTTTATCAGGTGCTTTGCCCTCTGATGGTGCTGTTGTACAAAATGCCACCCCAGTTAAGCAAACGGAGATGAGCCTTTGGTGGATTAACTTCATGGTGTTTGGTTGTTGTAGGCGGCAAAATAAGGCAATTTATGGTAGATATCTATACACAAAAGGCCATCTCGTCGAGACAGCCTTTTGGATGTATTGTAATTGTGTAGATGTTGGTACTTCTTAAGCCATCATCTTTGCCTTGTAGGCCGCAATTAGGTCGTTTATTTTGTGAGCCAAATTGTACAGCTCTGGGTTGGGCATAAACTCTAAGCGCATGTTGATGTACTGGAATAGCCTTTCGAGTGCAACACCTAGGTTTTTTACGATTGGTTGAAGGTCTATCAGAACTACGTTTTCGTTCTGCTCCTTAAATTTTTCGTGCGCCTCCTTAAACTTAAGCTGTCCTTCCTCAATTTCTTCTACCCAATGCTGGGCATGCATGGTGGCAATCGCCTTTTTGAGCTTGGGGTAGGTTTTAAGAATGATAAGCAGGTTGTCTACCCTGATGCTCTCGTCGGGGTTGCGCAGGCGGTGTATATCCCAGCTGATATCCTTGAACACCCCTAGTATGGTTTCGCCAGCTCGCACCCATTCTACGTTGTGGTGGCTTGCGCAGATGGCGGCATACTCCCGCAGGTTGATTAGCCCGTTATCCCTCATGTCGTCGGCCTCTACCATTTCAGCAGCGATAGGGTTATCGCTCATACGTTCGTAGGCCTTCTTTAGCGCTTCTGTGTGGCATTCTACAGCCTGAATGTGCGCACCTAAATCGGGGTTGGCCTTTTTGGCCTTGTTGGCGGCTGCTGCAATTTTGGTTGCGAAGACCTGTTTCTCTGGAATTCGCATTTGTCGGTAGGGGTGGTTGCTAATCATTAGGTGTAGCTTTTAAGTTTACCGAAAGCTAGAAAAAAACGGCGAACAAAACCAGTATGGCTCCATTAAAATTGCATTTTATCTTTTTAAAAGCTCAATACAATATCGGGTGATGTAATTCGTTTCTCTATCAGTACAGATTTTGTATATTTGGACAGCTTATTTTGAAAGTAGGTGCTTAGCCCCCGATTTTCGGGGAGAAGGTATCCGCCGCCAATAGAGACAAATCCCTAGTGCTAGCACTTGCAAGCGGGGGCGCGTACGGTGCGGCTATGCCGGTTGCAACCAACCTTAAAAACATTTTATTAGGATGAAAAAAATAATCGCAATTTCAGTATTGGCTCTACTGGGTTTTACAGGAGCTTACAAGGCCAACGCGCAGCTGCATAACATGGGGCTTCAGATGTCGATGATTTGGCCTAAGGGTAACGACTATGGTAAGAACTTTAATAGCCTTTATGGCGGTCTCTTTTACGAGTACCGATTCCAAGGTAAGGACGAGGATGTAAACGAGCTGATGGATCACTTCGGGTTGGAGTTTGGGATTAACTACACCGAGTTCATCTTTAAAAATAACTGGGATTTGCAGAAGTTTGGAGAGAATAACAGCTCTATAACGGATTATGTCAACTTCTTTGGTACCAATAGACCCTATACAAAGCACAGCAATAAGGGGGTAAACTTCTATGCGGCTCCTAAGGTGTACGTAACCATCTACCCAGAACTGGTAGAAATGTACCTAATGGGAAAGGTTGGTTACCAGTACCTGAATACATCGGGAACCATGACTGCTAATAACGCCCTTACACCTTGGAAGGCACAAGGCGGTACCAACAATAAGATATTTGTGGGGGCTGCTGTAGGTTTCGAGGTGAAGCTGGGTACCGTTTCTGTAGGAACTAACTTAGGTTTCGACAACAACTCTCCATCTTCGATAATGAAGAAGGAGGTTTATAAGCAGTCGGGGGTGAATACTCCTGTAGAAATTTATCCTTTCAAAAAGATGGATAAGATGTGGGGTAACCTTGTTTTGGAATTCAAGGTTAAGGCGCAGCTAAATGGTAAAGACTAATGTAACCTGTATACATACCGAAATAGGGGAAGGCCGTCGAGGTTTTCCCCTATTTTTTTATTGCTCGTTAAGGTAGTCCTGAAACCAGTCGAGGTGGCGGCCTATATCGATGCCATCAACAAGGGCGTGGTGTACGTGGATGCTGGTAGGCATCAGCAGCTGGGGGCCCTGCTCGAATATTTTTCCGAAGGTTATTTTTGGGATGCTGCCTTTATGCTCAAAATGTCGGGCATGGCTTAAGCTGGTAAACGGAATCCAGGGGATGGAGGAGTAGTGTATCGTGTTTGGCGCCTCCTTCGAGAAGTCTAGCCCGCTGCTGGCCTGCACCTGCGCTATCACCTTTTGAGCCTTCTCCGAAAACTCCTCAAAGCTGGCCTCGTAGGTAAAGTAGGCAAAGTTGAAGGTGTCGTCAGGGCGAATAATGGTGGTTGACGGGTGGACAATATCGTACTGTACCACGCTGCCATCCTCCTCGATGCGCAGCCTAAGGGCAGGTGTCTGGTTAACGGCACGGATAGACTGGTACAGGTGGTATAGAAAGAAGGAGTGCCCCGCCGACTTGCAGTACTGGTAGGCGTGGGTTACGTCTACGTTTACGCACATGCCGTAAAATGGCTCCTCGAAATTTTTGAAAAACTGGAAATGCGCCTTGCGCTTCCAGGTCTCTACGTCAATAACCTTTTTCATCCTTTACCCTTTTTGGTGATCCTATATCGATGCCGCAATATCGCAAACGCGCAGTATGCTGTCGGCCTGAAAAAAGAGGGGCGAATCGAGCTTGATGTCTACCTTCTCGTGGCTCCAGGTGGTGTGGAAGGGGACGTGTACGCCGTAGCCGCCAATTTCGAGCACGGGGATGATGTCCGACTTGAGCGAGTTGCCTACCATTAGGAACTCGGCAGGTGCCACATCTAGGTGCTTTAGCAGCTTTTGGTAGTCGGAAGGCCCCTTCTCCGACATGATCTCTACGTGGTGGAAGTACTTTTCGAGCCCCGACTTGTGCAGCTTCCGCTCCTGATCGAGCAGATCGCCCTTGGTAGCCACCACCAGCCGGTAGCTTCCGTGCAGCTGCTCGAGCGTTTGCTCTACCCCGGCAAGCAGCTCTATCTCTTTTTCGAGCATCTCCTTCCCAAATCCGATAACCTGGTTAACGATGCCCGGCGATAGCGAGCCGTTGGAGATGCGAGCTGCCGTTTCGAGCATCGATAGGATGAAGGCTTTGATACCGTAACCGTAGAGCGGAATGTTGCCTATTTCGGTTTTAAGCAGCTCGCGCGAGATTTCGTGCGGCTCTAGGAACTCTTCGAGCAGGTGGCAAAAGCGGTGCTCCACCTCCTGAAAGTAGGGCTCGTTTACCCAAAGGGTATCGTCGGCATCGAAGGCAATGGTTTTTATGGGCATGGTGGTTGTTTTTTACAAAAGTAGGGATTCCGATTTGTTTGACGTCGGGTATTTTAAGCTTTTCTATCAGCTGTCGCCTATTTTTAGGTGTTTGGAAGCCGAAACCCATCAGCTGTCGTGCACTTCGACGGTTGGAAAAATGGTAATCCATCAGCTGATGAGCATTTCGACGCTCGGGAAAATGGTAATCCATCAGCTGATGAGCATTTGAACGTTCGGAAAAATGCTAATCCATCAGCTGATGAGCACTTCGACGCTCGGAAAAATGGTAATCCATCAGCTGATGAGCATTTGGACGCTCGGAAAAATGGTAATCCATCAGCTGATGAGCATTTGGACGCTCGGAAAAATGCTAATCCATCAGCTGATGAGCATTTGGACGCTCGGAAAAATACTAATCCATCAGCTGATGAGCATTCTCTGAGGAGTAGATCTAGCTATTGTAGCATGCTGGGCGAGCTTGTAGGCTAAAAGTCGACTTGGAACCGGGCTTTTATTTCGAATCGGGGGGCGTGCTGCAGCTTGTGCGGCGATACGCGGTAAACCCCTTCTATCCTAAAGAAGTTGAGGATGTTTTCGAAGCCTCCGCCTACCTCCAGAAAGGGTTGCTTTAGGCCGTGGAGCATAACAGGAAAGTCCAGAACCTCCCTGTGCTTGCTGGATAGCGATCCGGTAATCATCTTTGCCGAAACTACCTCGCGGAGGTTCAGCTCGCGCAGCAGCGGCAGCCGGTTGATGATGGCGCCATTTAGGTGGTATTCCATAAAAAGGCTGGCGTACCTGTCGCTGGCCAGCTGCAGGTTGTTGAGGGTGTTGAACCGGTAGCGGGAGTAGCCGTAGGTTTCGTTTCCACGGTGCACCTCCAGCAACGGAAAGGGTACCGAGCCGGCTATTACTCCAGCCTCCAGCGCGTACTGCAGCTTTCCTAGTCCCACATTTACGTAGTGCTTGTAGGCTAGATGCAGCTTTAGGTACTCGCCCTTGCTTTGTGGGGTGGAGTAGTGTCCACCTGTAACTACCATATTAATTATCGGATATCGGGTGCCGAGGTAGTAGCGGCGCAGAAACTTATCGGTTGTCTTTTCCTTAAACGAAAGCCTTGTTTGCAGGCTGATGCTGCTGTTGCTAATCTTGTCGACAGGCGTACCGTTATAGGAGAAGGGGATAAACTCGCCCGAAGAGATGGTTTGAAAGTCGACTTTTACGCGAGATGCTACGCCTTTTGCAACCTCGCGCTCGCCCCAAACCGATAGGGTTTTGGAGATGGAGAGCCGGTCGTTGCGGCGGCGGCTGGCAAGCGATGCAATGAGGTTGTCCTCGCCCGCATGGAGCGAGTTTTCGCGTAGCAGCATCAGGTTGTCGTTGCTTCCGATGATGGTCATATCCTTTTCGTAGTCGATGCCCAGCAATGTGCGGTGCTCGCAGGATGGCTTGTAGGCAAATCCTGCTCCATACTTCCACTCCTTGTCTCGAAATCCGTAGCCCAGCTTGCCCGATAGCGAGTAGCGGGGGTGGAAGCTTTCTCCGGTACGGGCAGCCAGCGTTAGGCGCAGCCCCTCCACCTTGTTGTGCTTTACGTACTCGAGGTAGGGACCAAGGTCCAGCTTCCCAAGGGGGAAGTATCCGGTAATGGCCGTTGTGGTAATCTTGTCAATTCCGCGCATCCACCACAGGTTGTTTAGCGAGTCGAGCTCGTGGTTTACCCGCAGCTCCTCTATGGAGAGGGCCGGCTGCACCTCCTTGGGGGCGTTGCTGGCAATGGTGTCATTCCCTATGGCTACGCTGCTGTAGTGGGTTGTTTTGTTGATGAGGAGCTTGTGCTTGCCATCAACCTTACCGCCCTTATGGTAGTAGAGCTCGGCAGCCACGCTGTTCTTACGGAAGAAGAGAAGCGTATCGTTTACCGGGGCAAACTCGTACTTTATTTCGAAATCGGTAAGGTAGTTGATGTTGGCCGATTTGGGCAGGGCTGTCTCTATCTTTCTAAGCGCCCACGTTTGCTTGTCAACAAGCATGAAGCCCTTAAAGGCGAGGTCCTTTTTTACCTTAGGCTTAAATTCGATGGTGTAAACCATGTTGCCGTTGATTAGGGCGCTGTCTTTTAGGTAGTACTTGTAGTACGATAGGCCGTTGTCGCCGATGGGGCTGTAAAATGTTTTACCGAAGAGGTCTATCTTGTTTTGGTAGAAGTTTACCTCTGCGCTCATGGCCGATTCGTACCCATCTACGTGGAAGTCGGCAAGAATACCGAGCCCGTTTTGCTTTTGGTAGATTACCTCCTGCTTCTCTAGCCCGGTGGTATGGTCGATAATGTTGTTGGCCCTTTTTTCGGAGTAGTATATCGGAAGCCGCTTGTCGTTGGCCGAGGCGGTGGTGTCGTTTTGGAGGTCTCTTCGTTTGTCTACCTGTACGGCTATTTTGGTGTTGGTTTGGCACCGGTACTGGCTAATGCTGGTGGGGTCGTTCTTCTTTCGGGAGGCAATAATCCGTCGAAGTATGGGGTGCGCTGGGTTTTCTCCTGGGCGAACTACGATTTCGTTAAGCGCGTAGGTCTCCTCCTGTAGGTAGATGATGTAGGATGGATCGGTTAGGGCTGCCACGGGCACAACAACGGTCTTGTAGCCAATGGCCGAAACCGCTAGGGAGTCTTTTTTTACTTTGCTTTTAATGTAGAAACGTCCCTTATCGTCGGTGCGCGTACCGATGGTGGTACCCCTAAAATGGATGTTGGCGTAAGGTATGGGCTGCTTTGTTGCCTCATGCTTTACTGTCCCTGCTATATCCCCCCCGTGTGTTTTGTCATCGAATGACATAAATGCCAATGCGGCAAGTGTAATTAATAGTAACCTCATCGTTTTTCCAATATATTCTCTAAGCCGCCTTTCGTGGATAGCTCAATAATGAGGCTATACCAATCTCTAATCCTACTATTGCACTTTTTTATCTGGTGGTGTAAAACTCGTGCCGAAAGTATTGTTTCTTCTTCAGATAAGAGCGGTTGAGGGGAGCTATGTACTACCTGTTATAATTAAAAAATGTTAACTATGCGTGGTGGTTTTTTGAAGCCCTTTGTAGTTGTGCCGGTTTTGGAGGGCAAGCCTAAGGCCGTGCTGCTGATTCTTATCGCATTATTCCTATATTTGCACAAAAATCAACAGTATGCAGGTAAAGAGCGCAGTATTTGTGAAGAGCGCCCAAAAAGCGTCGCAGTGTCCTCCGCAAACGCTACCCGAGTTTGCCTTTATTGGGCGATCGAATGTGGGGAAATCGTCGCTGATCAACTATCTTACTCGCCAGAAGGGGTTGGCAAAGGTGTCGGGGACTCCCGGCAAGACAAGGCTTATCAACTATTTCTTGGTAAATGATAGCTGGCATTTGGTCGATTTGCCCGGATACGGCTACGCGAAGGTGTCTAAAACCGACCGTCAGGGGTTTTCGGCCATCATTACGCAGTACCTAGAGGCTCGCGATAAGCTTACCTGCCTGTTTGTGCTGGTGGATTCGCGCTTGGCACCACAGAAGATGGACGTCGAGTTTATGACGCTGCTGGGCCAGCATGGAATTCCGTTTGCCATTGTCTTTACCAAAACTGATAAAATAGGTATTCAGGTGTTAAAAGATAATGTTGATGTTTACACCAAGAAGCTGCTCGAATACTGGGAGGAGCTGCCGCCGATGTTTTATACGTCGAGTTCGAAAAAGAGCGGGGCGGACGAGGTGCTTGGCTACATCGAGGAATGTATTGCAATCGTTAACACAAATATGGAGTAGCATTCGTTATTTAAGGCTCTATTTTATACTTTTGCCAAGTCAACTTTAAAACACGACATAATTTACCGAATCAATGGCTCAAAAGCATTCGATCAAGTTCTTCGCTGGAAGGAACTCTCGTTATCTTGCTGAGAAAATCGCCAACAGCTTTGGCATAGAACTGGGAAAATCATCGGTTACAGAATTTAGCGATGGCGAATTCCAACCCTCATTCGACGAAAGCGTCAGAGGATGTACCGTCTTCATTATCCAATCTACCTTCCCACCCACCGACAATCTCTTCGAACTTTTCTTAATGGTTGATGCTGCTCACCGTGCTTCGGCTCACAAGGTGGTAGCGGTAATGCCATACTTTGGATGGGCTCGTCAGGATCGTAAGGATAAGCCTCGCGTGTCGATTGGTGCCAAGCTGGTTGCCAACCTGCTTAGCGCGTCGGGGGTCGATCGTATTATGACCATGGATTTGCATGCCGATCAGATTCAGGGATTTTTTGATGTTCCTGTCGATCATCTTTACGCAAGCTCCATTTTTGTTCCCTACATTAAGTCGCTCAACCTCGAAGATTTGGCGGTTGCAGCACCCGATATGGGCGGAGCAAAGCGTGCGCATGCCTACTCTCGCTTCCTCGATGCGTCGATGATTATTTGCCACAAGCAGCGCGAAAAGGCGAATGTGGTTGGCCATATGACTGCAATTGGAGATGTTAAGGGTAAAAATGTTATCATTTTTGACGACATGATTGATACCGCTGGTACAATCGCTATGGCGGCTGATATGATGATGAGCATGGGAGCCAAGAGCGTTCGCGCGGTGGTAACACACCCAGTTCTTTCGGGACCTGCCTACGAGCGCATTGCCAATTCGGCCTTAACCGAGGTTTGCGTAACGGATACAATACCTTTGCGTACCGATGTGGATACTTCAAAAATAAAGGTGCTAACCGTAGCCGATCACTTTGCCGATGTAATTGACAAAGTTTACAACTACAAGTCAATTAGCTCAACCTTTATTCAATAAGAATAATTGCTATATTTGCAATCTCAAAAATCAGCCTTCTCGTTGATTGAAGGTGTGATGGGGAGCCGGGTAGGCTCTGAGTAACACAATAATATTATTTTAAGATGAAAAGCATTGAAATTAACGGTACTCTTCGTACTGACCTTGGAAAAAAAGGTGCTAAAGACATCCGTCGTAGCGAGCTAACTCCTTGCAACATTTACGGAAATGGTGAAAACATCAACTTTACCGTAGTTACAAAGGAGCTTAAAGGGCTACTTTACACTCCAAGCGCTTATATCGTTGATCTTAACATCGGCGGAAACAAGGAGAAGGCAGTACTTCGCGAAGTACAATTTCACCCAGTAACTGATGAGGTTCTTCACATCGACTTCTACCGTATCACCGACGACAAGCCTGTAACCATCGAGGTTCCTGTTGTTCTTAACGGTAACTCTGAAGGTGTAAAGCAAGGGGGTAAGCTTCAGCTAGCAACTCGTAAGTTGAAGGTTTCTGCTTTTGCTAAGGATCTTCCTGATACATTCGAAATCGACATCACCAACTTAGGTCTTGGTAAGACTATTATGGTTGGCGAGCTAGAATTCCCTAACGTAACTATTCTTAACCCAAAGAGCACTGTAGTTTGCGCAGTTAAGATGACTCGTGCTGCTCGTGGTGCTGCTGCTGCTGCTGCACTTGCTGCTCAAAACGCAGGAAAGAAGAAGAAATAGTAGTAAACACTATTCGATACAAGGCGTTAGGAATATTATATCCTAACGCCTTTCGTCTATAATGTAAACTGTATTGTTTTGAAATATTTGATAGTAGGATTGGGTAATATTGGCGACGAGTACGTTAATACCCGACACAACATCGGTTTCAAGGTGGTTGATGCCTTTGCAAAGGCTGCAGAGGTGCCTTTTGCCACCAAGCGCTACGGCGATGTGGCTGAGGTAAAGCATAAGGGACGAAACTTTATCCTGCTCAAACCGTCAACCTACATGAACCTGAGCGGTAAGGCCGTTAGCTACTGGATGCAGGCCGAAAAGATTCCGATCGAGAATGTATTTGTGATTGTTGACGATATTGCGCTGCCCATGGGCTCTATCCGCATACGCGAAAAGGGTAGCGATGGTGGACATAACGGGTTGAAGCATATTACCGAGATTCTGGGTACGCCAAACTATGCGCGATTACGCTTTGGTATTGGCGATAAGTTTGCCAAAGGCAAGCAGGTAGATTACGTGCTTGGTCGTTGGACGGAAGAGGAGGAGAAGGTGCTTCCTGCGCTTATCGATCACAGCGTTGAGGCAATAAAGGGTTTTGGAACGATTGGCATCGAGCGTACCATGAACTTTTACAATAAAAAGTAGATTAATATGGCTGCAGAAGTAACAACAGTTCGCATCGACAAGTATTTGTGGGCTATTCGTGCTTTTAAAACGCGTACGGATGCTGCAGATGCTTGTAAGTTGGGACGTATAACTATCAACGGAGGAGAGGCAAAGGCTTCAAGAGATGTTAAAATTGGCGATTTGATTGGCGTGAAAAAAATGCCGGTTATCTACACGTTTAAGGTGCTTGCGCTCATCGCAAACCGACAACCTGCCAAGAATGTGTACCTGTATGCCGAAAATATGACTCCTGAGGAGGAGTTGGAAAAGCTAAAGATGGCTCGAACCACACTCTTTGCCTATAGAGACAAGGGTGCTGGTCGTCCAACAAAAAAAGAGCGTCGAGATATTGACGATTTGATGGAGAACTACTACTGGGGTGGGGAGGACCTTGATGAATGAATTTAGCGTCTCAAAAACGGAAAGAGAATGTTGCCGAATATATCCTGCTTATGTGGCAGATAACGGACTTGCTTCGTACACTTCAGTTTGACGAGCGGAAGATACAGCAGGTGCTAGTTGCCCCTTTAAATTTGCCCGAAGATCAGGCAAAGGTGGAGTTGTCGTGGTACATGGATCTTTGTGATGTTATAAAGCAGGAAGGAAAGACCGCAGCTGGTTTTATTTCAATTACCGAATACCTTATTGGAGAGCTCGCTGATTTTCATACGCGATTGCTTAATGAACCCAACGATGAGGCATATAAGATGATTGTGTTTAATGCCACACCTGCAATTGTTGCATTTAAGGAAAAGGTGGCAACACCTCAGCCAACCGATGTTGCATATGCTTTTTACGCCCTGTATTCGAAGCTGCTAATGAAGTTGCGCAATACGGAGATTAGCAGGCAAACCGAGGAGTCGTTCGACGAGATTACCCGAATGGTGGCCTACCTTTCAAAAAGATTTGGGCAGTTTGAGAGGGGGCAATTTTCTTTTACAGAGGATTAATGTCCTGATGTAAACGACAAAAGGCTTCCTTATGGGAAGCCTTTTGTCGTTATATATTGTAAAACTAAGCGTCTACGCCAAGAAATTGCTTGAGGACAAAACCGAGAAGGAATGAGAATCCTGCTACGGAAATACTAATAGTTGCCATTTCGAGGAATCGCTTTTTAAAGTTCAAATCCTTCGCAATGGAAATGTAGTAGTTAAATATGAAGATAATGAAAATGGCAATGGCAATCATGCAGCCTAGAGCCATATACCCGTTGTCGAGTAGGAGATAGGGGGCTACCAGCATTGCTACCGTTATAAGGTAGGCAATACCTGTGTAGGTGGCCGATTTAAGGGCGTCCTCCTCCCCTTCTGATTTTGACGAGAGGTATTCTGAAGCAGCCATGGAAAAGGTTGCCGCAATACCTGTAACTAAACCAGCAAGAGCCGTAAGCCTGCTATTTTGAAGCGCAAATGTTAGACCTGCAAGCGCTCCCGTTAGCTCGACCAATGCGTCGTTTAGTCCAAGAACAATAGAGCCAACATATTTCAACTTCTCCTCGTTGATCATCTCGATAAGCTGATGCTCGTGCTTTTCTTCGTCTTCGCGAATTTGGGTGATAAATGGGTAGTGCGATTCTAACTCAGCATATGCTTTTTGCGCCTTTTGCTCGTTTTTTTCCATGAGCTTTACCCCGAATGTTAGCCCAAAAGCTTTGGTTATTAGGTAGCTCTTTAGCGTATTAAATCTGCTGGGTTCAACATCTTTGCCCGAAATGTTTTTTAGCATTTTATAATGCATCATCTCCTGCTTTGCAATATCCCTGAATAGTTGGGCATTGTGAGGATCTTTTTCCGATTCGGCCAGCTTGTTGTAGATGGTGTAACCTGTAATTTCTTCTTTTTGGGCGATTAAAACGCTTTTTTCTAAACTCATTTTACTAGTTGTTGTAGAATTCGTAGGTATACTTGTATAATACCTGGTATTCGTAAGGCGCGTAGTAGGTATCTACTTCCGTTAGTATATCCTTCGGGTTGTAGGACGAATCCTTCTTGGAGTATTCTATTCCTTTGTTCTCACTCCATTGCTCCTGAAGCAGGTTGCCTTTCGAGTCGTACTTATACGTGCTGTATGGAAATTGCTTTCCACTAGCTTCAATTTGAACTACCTGTATCAGCTTATTTTCGCTGTCGTACAGGTACTGGTGGGTGTATCGTTTAATACCGCCAACAAACTCATCCCTTTTTTCTATTTGGCCCATAGGGTTGTAGTAGTAGCTGGTTTTGCGAAGCTCCTTGTTGTTGGCATCCATCTTCACCTCCTCAACTTTTTGCTTTCTCGAGTTGGTTACGATGCGTTGCTTGTTGGTTAACTTCCCCTTTTTGGTGATGGATATGGCAATCACCGTATCGCTATACTGGTAATCCCACTGCTCCTCGACGTTTTTGTTTACATCAATTTTGGTAATCTTGATCACCTTGTCGTTGCTGTCGTAGGTGTGAATTACGTTGTACGGGAATAGCCCATCATAGCCATCCTCTCTAACTAAAAGCCCTCTATCGTTGTAGGTAAATGTCTGGGAGTAGATTTTTTTATTTTGATCGGCATCAAAGTTCGTATACTCCGACTTATTACCCTTTAAATCGTAGGCGTATTTTTGGATAGTAGAAAGCTTACCCGAATTGTAGTTGGCAACTTCTACAGGATACCCATCCTTGTTGTAGGTTGTTACAACACTGATAGTCCCATCTTTAGAAGGTTTCCCATTTTCGTACTTATAGCTCCATTGAATAGACTTCTGAATTCTATTCGATAGAGTTTTTTCGCGTGTTTTAACTTCATCCAGAGGATCAATCATTTGCCCAAAGCAAGGGACTGCACCTGCAAGCGTTAATGCGAAAAGAAGTAGGTTTTTCATAGTTTGAATTCCCCTTATATCGTCTATTTGCCTAATATGTAAAATCAGTAGCAATGATAGTAAAAAATAAGAAAAAACAAGCCCCGCGTTGGGCTTGTTCTTTTTATTTGTGTGAAAAAAGAAGCAGAATAAACCTCTTTTGTCTATTTTTTTGGTGACAAAATGGCTACTTTATGTACACTTCTAGTATCTCTGCATTTTTATGGCATTCGAGGGTAATTTGCTCGAGCGATGCTGGTATTAGAACTGTATCTCCTGCCGATGCTTTTTCTTTTCCATCTGGATATGCTATGTTAATTTCACCTTCGAGCACCATGTATATGACGAAGGAGTCGAGCATTGCATAGTCGGTTTCTAAACCTTTACCTGCATTCAACTTTATCAGGTTGGTGGTGAAGTAGGGGCTGTCTACTAGCTGGTTCGACTGGTTGTCTTTAGCCTCGTAGCTTGATTTGTATGAAGGGTAAACGTTGTAATCAATGGCATCTACTGCAAGTTCCGTGTGGAGTTCTCTTGGGTTTCCCTTATCGTCAACGCGTCCCCAGTCATACATACGGTAGGTGATGTCGGAGGTTTGTTGGATTTCAGCGATAAGGTTGCCTTTTCCAATGGCATGTATTCTTCCTGCAGGAATGAAGTAGGTGTCTCCCTTTTGTGATATTTCTGTATTTAAAATTTCGGCAAGCTTGTTTTTTTCGAGGTAGCTGACGTACTTATTTTTATCAACTTCCTGGTTAAAACCTACGTATATTTTAGCGTCTGAGTCGCAGCCAACCACGTACCACATCTCTGTTTTTCCAAAAGAATTGTGGCGCTCCTTGGCTAGCTTGTCGTTGGGATGAACTTGGATAGAAAGATCGTCAGATGCGTCAATCAGCTTGATTAGAAGCGGAAAATCCTCTCCAAACTTTTCGTAAACTTTCTCACCCACCAAATCGCCCATATAAACTTCGATGAGTTCTTTTAGGTCGTTGCCTTTCAGAAAGCCATTTGAAACTACCGAAATGTCGCCATTTACGGCAGATAGCTCCCAACTTTCTCCGATTTTTGTGTTGGCGGGTAATTCTTTCGCTAATAGATTTTTAAGTTTTTCGCCTCCCCATATTCTTTCCTTAAAAATGGGGTTAAATTTTAGAGGGTAAAGACTAGACATTGCAATTGTGTGTATTTTTGCGCTAAGATAACTCATCGCATCGAACTTTAATAGGCATTTCTTTTAATATTCTGATAGATGATGAAGTTATATTTATATTTTCGTAAAAAAAAGAAAAGGCATGCTTATAGTTGGAATAGCAGGAGGTACAGGCTCAGGAAAAACGACCGTTGTTCGTCGAATAGTTGATTTATTGCCTGAAGGAGAGGTGATTGTTGTTCCTCAGGATTCGTATTATAGAGATAGTAGCCATGTGCCAGCAGAGCGTAGGCAGGAGATAAACTTTGACCATCCAGACTCAATTGAGTTTGAGCTGCTGGTGGAGCATATAAAGCAGCTTAAAAGAGGAATATCCGTAGAGCAGCCTATTTATTCTTATCTTACTTGCACAAGAGCAAAGGAAACGGTTACCATCGAGCCTCGTCATATTGTTATTGTAGAGGGGATTTTGATATTTACCTGTAAGGAACTTCGTGATTTGATGGATATCAAAATTTTTGTAGACGCCGATGCTGATGACCGGTTGAGCCGGGTTATTGCTCGCGATATAGCAGAGAGAGGTCGTTCTGTAGATAAGGTTCTGGATAGATACGAGGGGGTGGTAAAGCCTATGCACCTGCAGTTCATAGAGCCGACAAAACGTTATGCCGATATTATTATACCACAAGGAGGAAATAACCAGGTGGCAATTAATATTATGAAGATATTTATTGAGAAGAGTTTACACGATTATAGAGTAAAATAGCGATGATTAAAAGCCTTAATTTGAAGGATATCATGTTTGTTGATATCGAAACAGTCCCACAGAGTGAAAGCTATAAGGATGTTCCTCCTGTAATTCGCGATCTGTGGGATAAAAAGGCTTTTTACCTAGCAAAAAACGAGGAAACGCCTGAAGAAATTTACAGCCGAGCAGGTATTTATGCTGAGTTTGGTCGCGTGATATGTATATCTGTAGGTGTTTTTAATGACAGAAAAGAGGGGAAAACATTTCTTGTAAAGTCATTTTATGGTGATGACGAGGTTGATGTACTTACTCGCTTTACCAAGTCTGTAGAAAAATTTTTAGCTAAACGGAAAGGCTTTGTTTGTGCGCATAATGGAAAAGAGTTTGACTTTCCATTCCTTTCACGGCGAATGATTATTAATGGGTTACCGTTGCCTGAAATTCTAGATGTTGCTGGACGCAAGCCATGGGAAGTCCCTTTTTTGGATACAATGGAACTTTGGAAATTTGGCGACTATAAGCATTACACCTCGCTACATTTGTTAACTACCATCTTAAATATCCCTACCCCAAAGGATGATATTGATGGCAGTATGGTTGCTGATACTTACTATAAGCAAAAGGATTTGCTCCGTATTGTGCGGTACTGCGAAAAGGATGTTGTTGCTGTGGCGCAAATATTGCAACGATTCAGAGGTGATGATATACTCGTTGTTGAAGATGTCGATTTTGTTGATGCCTAAAAAGAGGCTTCCTGATTACAAAAATTCATAACCGTTTCAATAAATAAATCGAGCTGCTCTGCGTGTACCCAATGGCCAGCCTCAGGAATGTTTTCGAGCTTCGATTCGGGATAAAAAAGTTTTATTGCAGATTCATCTTCTTTACCAATATAGTCCGATTTTTCGCCTTTTATAAATAGAATGGGGAAATCTTTTTGACTTAAATGATCGGGGTTCGAAAGATCAAATCCATCCATAACATGCTCTATTTGCGTTGCAAGTATGTCTAGGTTTAGTTTCCATTGGAATTGATGTCCAACTCTCGTTAAATTTTTTAGGAGAAAACTTCTGACCCTTTCCGAAGGAACTCGTTCACTAAGAATTGTATCTGCTTCTTTTCTGCTTTCAATAATTTTAATAGGGAGATTTCTTAAAGACGAAATGATGTTTTTATGATCCAGCATATGCTGCTTATGGGGGGCATTGATATTTCCCAAAGGGGATATGTCCACAACGATCATACGCTGGATGAGTTCTGGGTTGCTAAGTCCGAGATGCATTACAACTTTGCCTCCCATAGAATGCCCCATTAGGATTGGGCTCTTTATATTATTCTCAAGAATGAAATCCTTTAAATCCTGAGACATCGCTTGGTAGCTGTGCTCCTCCGAGTGTGGCGAGTTGCCATGGTTGCGTAAGTCAACTAGGTAAAGGCTGAAGTGGTTTTCGAGTTTTTTGGCAACAGATAGCCAGTTGTCTGAAGAACCATAAAGGCCGTGTACGATAACAAGCGGCCATCCCTTGCCAAAATGTCGAAAAAATAGCTTCATTTACTTAAGTTGGTTGAGGTATTGTTTTACCGTTTCTTCCAAACCGAGATAAAGAGCGTCAGAAATTAGCGCGTGCCCTATCGAAACTTCAAGCAAACCGGGTATGTTTTTGTAGAAGTAGTTCAGGTTAAGAAGGCTCAAGTCGTGCCCCGCGTTAACTCCTAATCCTAACTTTTGCGCTTCAGCTGCGGCTTCTATGAAGGGTTTTATCGCTTTTTCTTTATCCAACGGGTAACTTGTTGCATATGGCTCGGTATATAGTTCGATGCGGTCTGTCCCCGTTTCGAGGGCATGCTGCACCATGCTAACCATTGGGTCTACAAATAGCGACACGCGGATACCTTTATCCTTAAAGGTTTTTACAACATCGATAAGGAATGATTTGTTGGCTTGGGTATCCCATCCTGCGTTCGAGGTTAGTGCTGTAGGGGGATCGGGAACTAGAGTTACCTGTGTTGGTATTACTTCAAGTACCAAATCGATAAACTCTTTACAAGGGTATCCTTCGATATTAAATTCTGTTGTTACAATTTTCTTCAAATCTCTGACGTCTTGGTATCTGATGTGCCTCTCGTCAGGACGAGGATGAACTGTAATACCTTGAGATCCATATTTCTCGCAGTTAACAGCTGCGTCAACAACATTTGGTGTATTGCCACCTCTCGCATTTCGGATTGTAGCAATTTTATTTATATTTACACTAAGCTTTGTCATTGCTAAAATGTTCTGTGATTAGTGATGCAAATGTAGGAGAATTATTGATGAAGTATTCTATCGACCTTATATCAGACATGGTTCCTGCGTTAAAACTTTCCGATACGGGCGGTAAGGCTCTGACTCTTATGGAAGTTTTTAAGGTTTCGCATTTGCCTGTTGTTGATCGCCAGCAATTTTTGGGTCTAGTTTCTGAAAATAACGTTTTGGATATGAACGATCCTGATGTTCTCATCTCTGATTATAAGTTGGATGCGGATGGGACTTTTATAGGGAAAGATGTTCCTGCTTTTGAAGTGCTTTCGTTGGCTTCAGATAAAAACTTGTCGGTAATAACCGTGGTTGATCTGAATAGGCGGTATCTTGGTGCAATTCCTGTTTCGGATCTGCTGCTTTCGTTTGTAAAAGATTCTTCGCTGCATATGCAGGGTGGTATAATAGTATTGGAGGTCAATATTAAAGATTACTCGCTGTCCCATATTGCTCAAATAGTAGAGTCCAATGACGCGAAGGTGCTAAATTCCTACGTTTTGCCGATTCCTGACTCTTCTCAGGTCGAAGTTGTCGTTAAGGTTAATACGGATGATCTGACCTCTATTTTGCAAACATTCAATCGCTATAGCTATTTGGTTACTAATGTGTATAATGCCACAAATCAGATGGATGATATCCTAGATGATCGCTACGATCAGCTAATGAAATTCCTCGATTTATAACTTTTACAATGCAGGAAAAACTCCAAATTGCCGTGTACGGCAGAACGTTAGATAGTGCTAGAATTCCGGATGTTCTTCGCTTTATCACACGGCTAAGTAGAGATTCCAATCTTTACATTCATAGCCAGTTTTTAGATTCACTAAATGGTCTTGATTTCAATTTTTTTAAGGAGTTTAATGGCGTTGCAGATTTTCCACAGGTCGATTTGCTAATAAGTATTGGAGGTGATGGCACATTGTTGGATTGTGTTTCTTTCGTTCGCGACTCAGATATCCCTATCTGGGGTGTTAATATTGGGCGCTTGGGCTTTCTTACATTTACCTCTTTGGATGATGCAGAGGTCACATTTGATGCTATTCTTAAGGGTGATTACACCATTGAGTCGCGTTCTATGATCGAAGTTTCGGTTGATGGAATGCCTCCAGTTTTTTCGGCTGCGTTGAATGAGGTTACGGTACAGAAGCAAGATTCTTCGATGGTAACCGTGCATGCGTATATTGATAATGAATTTTTGGGAACATATTGGGCTGATGGGGTTATTGTTGCAACGCCTACTGGCTCTACTGCTTATTCTTTGAGTATTGGAGGCCCAATTGTGACGCCAGATTCGAACGTTTTTACGTTATCTCCAATAGCTCCACATAACCTAAATATGCGTCCCTTAGTATTACCCGATACGTCAATTCTTCGTCTCGAAGTAGAGTCTCGTTTTGGCAATATTGTGTGGTCTATGGATAATAGCAGATTTGTGGCTCCAAGTGGAACTTCCTTGACGCTTCACAAGTCGAAGTCTCAAATTCGATTCATGAAGTTCAAGGGAAATAATTTTTGTATAAATCTGAGGAATAAGTTATTGTGGGGGTTTGATAAGCGAAACTAATTGTTGTTGAGTTGATCTGGATGGAATTATCGTTTTTTATGATAGTTTTGTCATTTATGAGTGCATGGTGGAAGGAATAGATGAGGAAGATACTTTTAGTAGTCACGCTGTTAGGGATTGTCTTCGTAGGGAAGGGGCAGTTGAACCGTAAATCGCTCGAAGAGTTCGGTTTGGGAGTTGCTGTCATTTCTGCCTATACTGACGTGGGAGGAACTAGCGGCTCGGGAGAAGGATTTGTCGATTTTTCAATATCGGCTCAGCGTCCAGGTGTTTTCTTCTATTATAAGAAAAATTTGGGGCGTAATTTTTCAGCAAAGGCTAATCTTCTGGTTGGCGTATTGGCTCGAAAAGACGATGGTTCGCGAAATGATAATAGAAAATTTGGGTTTACAACCCCATTTGCTGAAATAGCAGGGATTGGCGTTTATTACATTGTTCCAGAAGAGGAACCATTTTTTTATCCATCTAAGATTCGAGGTGGTAAAAGTTGGAGTCGGAATGTGTACCCCTCTTTATACGTACAGGTTGGTCTTGGGGCACTATTTTACAAACCAATTCCGAATGAGAGTATGAAGGCTGCAATAAATGCGGGGTATGAAGGAGGCAGGGGTGTTACACCTTCGATACCGGTTGGACTTGGCTCAACTATTCCGGTTGCAAGGGATGTGCGCTTTTTGCTGGAGGCAAACTATGTATTTACGCTTACTGATTATTTAGAAGGTTATAGTAACTCCAAGTATTCTAAGAATAAGGACATGTATTTTTCTTTTAATGTAGGCCTATCCTACCAAATTGGGAGTAAAAATGTAGGTTGGGGACGCTCTAAATATCGAAGACGTTAGCAATAACAATTGATAAAATTGAAAAGATCGCAATTTAGAAATATCACTACAATTGGCTGCTTTTTGCTGTTTTTACTAACTGCTTCTACTTCCTATGCTCAGGAGGTTCATGATATTGGTGTTCAAGGAGGTATAAGTACTTATCTTGGGGATTTTAACAATGTTAATGTTTTTAAGTCTCCATCACCCTACCTTGGTGCTCATTATAGATATAACTTTGATGATTACAATGGGGTAAGAGTCTCTGCAAATGTCGGGCAGATTAGAGGTATTTCTGACAGCTATGAGCACTTTTTGCCTGGAATTCCTCCTGTAAAAGAATTTAGTGAACTATTTTTTGATCTAGACGTAAAATATGAGGTAAACTTCCGTCCTTTTAATCCGCTAACCTCTCGACATGAGTTTTTTTCACCATATTTGTTGGTCGGAATTGCCGCCTACTACTATAACGGGAATATGCTACCTGCGATCCCTTTCGGAGCGGGTGTAAAAGTCGCCGCAACGCGAAGAATAACGTTAGGTTTAGAAATGCAGCTGTCGAAAACATTTAACGATGAGTTGGATTTCTATAAAAATGTAGGTAATAAAAGTTCATTTATTAGCAATAACGACTGGTTTTTTACATGCGGATTCGTATTTTCGTACCGCCTGAATTTAGGACAGAAAATATGTCCTGTTTACTTATAATATAGAATGGATAATATGTTAATTTCGTCTGTCGATAAATGTAGGTTGCCTCAGCACGTCGCAATTATCATGGACGGTAATGGAAGATGGGCCAAAAAACTTGGTAATCAGCGCCTATTTGGCCATAGAAAAGGGGTTAACTCTGTAAATGCTGCAGTTGAAATATCAACAGAACTGGGTATTAAGCACCTTACTTTATATGCATTTTCCACAGAAAATTGGTCTCGACCCAAAGATGAGGTGGATGGGCTAATGTCTTTATTGGTCTCCACAATTCAAGATCAAACCCCCAAACTAAATAAGAATAACATCAGGCTTAACGCTATCGGCGATCTTGATTCTTTACCGGCAGCTGTTAATAAAAAGCTGATGAATGCGATCGAAAAAACATCTCAGAATACAGGACTTGTTCTTACCTTGGCGTTGAGCTATAGCGCAAGGTGGGAAATAATTAATGCTGTAAAAGAAATTTGTAAGGAGGTGCAGCAAGGGAAACTCGACGTTGAAGCAATAAACGAGCAATCCTTCCCGTTATACCTTACAACACGAGAAATGCCCGACCCTGAGCTTATTATTAGAACTAGTGGGGAACAGCGTATTAGCAACTTTTTGCTTTGGCAATGCGCTTATTCGGAATTTTACTTCTCGCCTGTTTTGTGGCCCGACTTCACGAAAGAGGAATTTATTAAAGCCATTGTTGACTACCAAGGTAGAGAACGTAGATTTGGCAAAACAAGTGATCAGGTAAAGGTATAAGTTTAACTTCATTATCATCGTAATGCACAAAAGAGTATTTTTTCTCTTGCTATCGCTGCTGGTTTTTGGCAAGGTATTCGCTCAGGATCAGGCTGTACATAATTTAACTGTAAATTATGAAAAACCTCAGAAATATGTGGTTCAGGATATTACCATCGAAGGTATAAAGTATCTTGATCCAGATCTCTATTTAGGGGTGACTGGAATTTCTAAAGGTGACACAATTACCATTCCTGGTGAAGAATTTGCTCGTGCCATAAAAAAGCTATGGGAGCAGGACTTGTTTGGTGATGTTAAAATTAATGCCTCTAAAATAGACGGAGATAAAATTTGGTTAACCATTAGCCTAACAGAAAAACCTCGATTGTACAATTGGGATATCAAAGGTGCTAAAAAATCGGAAGTTACCGATCTTAATGAGAAGCTGAAACTTAAAAGAGGGACAACCATTACCGATTTTATGCTAACCACCACTACTGATATAATTAAGAAGTACTACATAAATAAGGGTTTTTTAAATGTTGATGTTAATGTTACTCAAACTGCGGATACGGTTGTTAAAAATACAGAGCACTTGGTGTTTAATGTAACAAAGAACAAGAAAGTTAAAATTAAGGATATTGATTTTGAAGGAAATAAGCATTACACCGACGAACGTTTGCGTAGAGCGCTAAAGAAAACCCACCGACGCGATTGGAATATCTTCAATGTGTCGAAATTCATAAAGAGCGACTACGAAAATGATAAGAAGGAACTTATAGATTTTTATACTCAAAAGGGATACCGTGATGCTAAGATTGTAGAGGATTCTATTTATAAGGTTAGCAACGAGAGAATCGGGATCAAAATTAAGATTGATGAAGGGAACCGCTACTATTTCCGAAATGTAGTTTGGATTGGTAACACAAAGAATACGGCAGAGGAGTTGATGACTCTGCTAAAGATTAAAAAGGGTGATCCATACGACAGGGTTGCCTTAGATAAGCGTCTGAATACCGACGAAGAATCTGTAGCAAGCATTTATCAGAATCAAGGTTACCTATTCTTTAATGCGACACCTGTAGAGGTTCGGGTGGATAACGATTCTGTTGATGTTGAAATAAGAATGACAGAGGGTAAGCCTGCTACAATTTCTTACATTAGCATCGCTGGTAATGATAGAACTAATGAGCATGTTATTCGTCGTGAAATTTTAACAAAACCAGGCGATCTCTATAGGAAGGATAATGTGATTAATACCATCCGCTATTTAGGCCAGTTAGGTCACTTTGATGCAGAAAAGTTAGGGGAAGGAATTCAAATGGATCCCAACCAACAGGAAAGCACCGTAGGAATAAAGTATACCGTTAACGAGAAATCTAACGACCAGTTAGAACTTTCTGGAGGATGGGGTGGAAATATGTTTGTAGGATCTGTAGGGCTCCGTTTTAACAACTTTTCTGCGCGACGAATTTTTGAAAAAGGAGCTTGGAGACCAATTCCAACAGGGGATAGCCAGTCGTTGTCTCTTCGCGCTCAAACGAATGGATCTTACTATAAAGCATTTTCTGCAAGTTTTACAGAACCTTGGTTAGGAGGGAAAAAGCCGCAGTCACTTTCTGTGTCGCTATACTATCAGGTGCAAAATAATAGCTATTCATACTTTGTAAAAAGCGATCAATTCTTTAAGGTAATCGGAGGTTCTGTTGGTTTAGGACGACGTCTTACATGGCCCGACAACTTCTTTACTTTTTCAAATTCGGTGAATGTGGAAATTTATAAGTTAAAGCAATGGCAGTCATTTATTATAGAGGATGGAACCGCTGCAAATATCAGCTTATCTACAGCTTTGTCTCGAAATTCAACAAACAATCCTATTTATCCTCGTGGTGGTTCGGATGTGTCGCTTTCATTAAAAATGACCTTGCCTTACTCTCTACTTAATGGAAAAGATTATGGAGATAATAGCCAAATGACGAATAAGGAACGTTACCGTTGGATTGAGTATTATAAGGTTGGATTTAAGGGCGTTTTCTACCATAATGTATGGAAGGATATGGTTTTAGCCTTACGTGCCCAGTTTGGCTACCTCGGAATGTATAACTCTAAGTATGGATATTCTCCTTTTGAAGGCTTTATTGTAGGTGGTGATGGACTTAGCGGATATGCTCTTTATGGAACAGAAACCGTTGGTCTTAGAGGATATGAGAACGAATCGGTGACTCCAAAGTATTACTACAAGACAACAGATCCAGATCCGCAAAAAAATAGACGCTGGCTAAATAATGCTAACGTATACGATAAATTTAGCGCAGAACTTCGTTACCCAATTACGTTAACGCCTCAGTCTTCTATTTATGTATTAGGATTTTTTGAGGCTGGAAATGCTTGGCAGGATATGAAGTATTTTAACCCATATCAGATGGTAAGATCTGCAGGTGTTGGTGCTCGTATTTTCCTTCCAATGATTGGAATGCTAGGTATAGACTGGGCTTATGGCTTTGATAAGCCTGCTGCAAACCCAAGTGCAGGAGGAAGCAACTTCCACTTTGTAATTGGAATGCCAATGTAATTCTTTGTACGATGAAAAAAATACTACTTTTAGCCTGTTTGTTTGCTATTTGTTCTGTTGCTTTTTCGCAGAAATATGCTGTGGTGGATTCTGATTATATCCTTAAAAAGATTCCAAACTACAAGGCAGCATTAGAGCAGTTGGATAAATTATCTCAGCAGTACCAGAAGGATGTAGAGAGGCGATTTGACGAGGTAGATCAGGCGTATAAAGCATTTCAGGCTGAGAAAGTATTGCTGACAGAAGCCATGAAGAAGACTCGGGAAATGGAGCTTCAAGCAAAAGAGGCTTCAGCGAGTGAATTGCAACGAAAATATTTTGGTCCAGAAGGACTTATGTTTAAAAAACGAGAGGAATTACTTAAACCCTTTTATGATCAAATATTCAACGCGGTTAAGGAAGTTGCAAACGAAGGTTCTTTCTCCCTTATTTTAGATAAGGCAAATAATCCTTCGGTGCTTTTTGTAAGTCCTAAAAGCGATAAAAGTGATGAGGTCTTACAGAAATTAGGGTATAAGTAAATTTTGAAAATGTATATTTGCGTAAAACGAAAACGAATTTTAAAGATGAAAAACGGAATTAAAGCGCTTCTACTAGTATGTTGCGTGCTATTCGGAAGCGTAGCTTTCGGGCAAAACCTAAAATTTGGTGTTATTAATTCTCAGGAAATTATTTCTAAGATGCCAGAAAGAGATTCTGCAGAAGCCAAATTAATGAAATTGAGAACAGAACTTGGAAATCAAATTGAATCATTGCAAGTTGAGTTTAACCAAAAGTATCAAGCATACGCTCAAGGACGCGAAAAGATGGCAGACCTAGTTCGCCAGACTAAAGAAAAGGAGTTGTCCGATCTTCAAAATCGCATTCAAGAGTACGGTCAAAACGCAGAGCAAGAGTTGTCTAAGCAGCAAGCCGCTCTTCTTAAACCTATTGTAGATAAGATAAATGAGGCTATTAAAGCTGTTGGCAAAGCTAATGGGTTTGCTTACATTTTTGATACAGCAATTCCAAGCCTTGCTTACTATGATGCAGCACAGGCTGTAGATGTATTGCCTTTGGTTGTTAAGCAATTAGGCATTAAGGAAAAACCAGCAGCGGCAACTCCTAAGAAATAAGGAAGAATATTTATACCTTTGAGCCATCCTGAAAAGGATGGCTTTTTTGTTTCTATGAGTAATATAATGAACCAACCAATTGGCATGTTTGATTCGGGGGTTGGAGGTCTATCTGTTTGGAGAGAGGTCGCCAGCCTTCTTCCTAGGGAGGAGTTGATTTATTTTTCAGATAACGCGCACTGCCCTTATGGTCCAAAATCTGTAGAGGAGGTCATTCTTCTATCAGAAAAGATTGTCGAATACTTTATATCCAAAGATGTGAAGATGGTTGTCGTTGCCTGCAATACGGCAACTGCTGCTGCTATTGATCATCTTCGAAATAAGTATAGCATTCCATTTGTAGGCATGGAACCAGCTGTAAAGCCAGCAGCGCTGCATACAAAAACAGGGGCTGTTGGGATATTAGCAACAGCAGGAACCTTAGGTGGACGGTTATTCAACATGACAAAGCAGCGCTATGCTTCTAATGTGAAAGTCGTAATGGAAGTTGGCACAGGTTTGGTGGAGCTGGTAGAAAATGGAGAGCAGTATGGCGAAAAGGCAAAAGAGCTGCTCCAAAAGTATGTAAAACCGATGCTACTACGTAAGGTAGATCATATTGTGCTTGGTTGCACCCATTATCCTTTTTTTAGACCTCTAATAGATGAAATAGCAGGGACAAATGTGACTATCGTTGACCCAGCACCTGCTGTGGCTAGAAGGGTGAAGGATATTTTGGAGGAACAGGGCCTGCTATCAAAGGCGATGGACGCTCCAAAATATCATTTTTTCGCAAGTGGCAGCACTGATACGCTTAAGGAGTTGCTGGTGAAGGTTCTTAAGGTTGATATAGAACTGGTTGATGTTGTTGCGAATGTGTCGTTGTAGCTATTCCTCTTCTTTGTACCAGCTGGAGTACATTAAATAGTTGTTCGCTATTTTGTTTATCATTTCCTTTGTTTGCTCAGGATCTACCTTCTTTACGAATTTGGCTGGAACACCAGCGTAAATGCTGCCTGGCTCTACAATCGTATTGCTAAGAACAAGCGCGTTGGCTGCAATAATGCTGTTCTCTCCGATAACGGCCCCATCTAAAATGGTAGAACCCATTCCTACAAGCACGTTGTCTTTTACGGTAGCTCCGTGTATGGTAACGTTGTGTCCAATAGAGACGTTGTCACCAATAGTAATCGTAGATTTTTCGTAGAGGCAATGAAGCACCGAGCCATCTTGGATATTTACCTTATTTCCAATGGTGATGGTGTTAACATCTCCACGAAGAACTGCGTTGAACCAAATGCTACAGTCATTACCCATAATAACCTCTCCAACAATAGTTGCATTCTCTGCAATAAAGCAGTTCTCTCCAATGATAGGCGCAAAGCCTCGTACGGGTCTTATGTAAGGCATCTCTTTATCTTTTTTAGTGAAATACAAATGTAATAGAGCGCGGGTGGTTGTTAAAATATTGTACATCATATTTTATGTTTTATTGCATTTCTTTTGCAGTTAACAATAATATAGATAATTGGGGGCTTATCTATTAAGGAGTAAGTTTTTGGATGGTAAAACTTACAATATGTAAGTGGTATTGGGCGATCTGGTTTTTATTGTAATATATTTTGGTTTGTATGATAAAAAAGTGAAATAAAATGAGGCCAGTATAACAAAATAACTAATTTTGCCATTGATAAAATTTACATCAAACAGTCTACTGACCTAGACATGCTGCTTTGCAGCAATGCTGACCAAAATGAGATTATTATGGATGCAAAGGAAAAATGCGTAGAGCTAGAAGACGTGGTAATACGATTTTCGGGTGACTCGGGTGATGGAATGCAGCTTACAGGTACGCTGTTTTCAGACACTTCGGCACTTCTTGGAAATGGCGTATTAACCTTCCCTGACTTCCCATCTGAAATTCGAGCACCACAAGGAACTGTGGCTGGTGTTTCTGGTTTTCAAGTGCATATTGGAAGCCATCAAGTTGCAACACCCGGCGATTTTTGTGACGTGCTAGTTGCCATGAACCCTGCGGCTCTAAAGGCAAATGCCAAATGGACAAAAAAAGGGGGAACAATTATTCTAGATGTTGATGCTTTTAGCGAAAAAGGAATTCAACGTGCTGGTTTCACAACCAACGATCCTGTTGCTGAACTTAAGCTTGATGACTATACAGTTGTTTTTGCTCCAATCACATCGCTAACCAAG
Source organism: Alistipes sp. ZOR0009 (assembly GCF_000798815.1). NCBI lineage: Bacteria > Pseudomonadati > Bacteroidota > Bacteroidia > Bacteroidales > Rikenellaceae > Alistipes > Alistipes sp. ZOR0009. The sequence goes on from NZ_JTLD01000020.1 coordinate 66,124, forward strand.
GAAGCCTTAAAAGATTCTGGACTTGACAATAAGAGCATTATTCGAAGCAAAAATATGTTTGCTTTGGGTATTTGCTACTGCATGTTTAGCCGTCCTCTTAACTTTACCGAAAGCTACTATGAGGTTAAGTTCAAGAAAAAGCCTCAAATTATTGAAGCCAATAAAACGGTTCTTAAGGCTGGTTACGACTATGCTGCCAATACTCATGCAATTCCAAGTACCTACAAGGTGGCTTCTGCTGAACTTGAAAAAGGTACCTATCGTAATATAAACGGAAATACAGCTACCGCTTGGGGGCTTATTGCTGCTGCCGAAAAATCGGGACGCGAGCTATTCTGCGGATCGTACCCAATTACTCCAGCAACAGATATTTTGCAAGAACTTGCAAAGCGTAAGGACTTAGGCGTTAAGACGCTTCAAGCCGAAGATGAAATTGCTGGTATTTGTACTTCAATAGGAGCTGCATTTGCGGGCGATTTTGCTGTTACTACCACATCTGGTCCTGGTTTGTCGTTAAAGTCAGAGGCTTTGGGACTTGCTGTAATGACAGAACTTCCAATGGTGATTGTTGATGTACAGCGTGGTGGTCCTTCTACTGGTCTTCCTACAAAAACAGAGCAATCAGACTTAATGCAAGCTCTTTGGGGGCGTAATGGTGAGGCTCCTATGGTAGTTGTTGCTGCTAGCACACCTTCAAACTGCTTCCACTACGCATTTAATGCAAGTAAGATTGCGTTAGAGCACATGACTCCTGTTATGCTGCTTACTGATGGATTTATAGCAAATGGCTCGCAGCCATGGCGTATTCCAAGCATGAAGGATTATCCTGCAATTAATCCTCCAATTGTACCTGCTGGCGACACCGATTATCTACCCTATAAAAGGGATGCCGAAAAGTTAGCTCGTCGTTGGGCTATTCCTGGAACTCCTGGTCTTGAGCACCGTATTGGTGGTTTGGAAAAAGATTACGTAAAGGGAACCGTATCTCACGATCCAATTAACCACCAGAAGATGGTTGATGTTCGTGCTGAAAAGGTTGCTCGTGTCGCTAACTTTATTCCAGAACAGGAAGTATATGGAGATAGTGAAGGTGATGTTTTAGTAATTGGCTGGGGAGGAACATACGGTCACCTTCTTTCTGCAGTTAAAGAACTTCGCAAGCAGGGTAAAAAAGTTAGCTTAGCACACTTCCACTATATCAATCCGCTACCAAAAAATACTAGAGAGCTATTTGCTCGCTACAAGAAATTGGTTGTTTGCGAACTTAATATGGGTCAGTTTGCCAACCACCTAAGAATGAATTTCCAAGAGTTTGAATACAATCAATTCAACAAGTGTCAAGGATTGCCATTCACCGTGTCGGAGTTGGTTAATAAAGTAAACGAAGTATTGGAGGGTAAGTAGTCATGTCAGAAGTTTGTGTAAAATATACCGCTCAAGATTTTAAGAGCGACCAAGAAGTTAGATGGTGCCCAGGTTGTGGCGACCACGCTATTCTTAATGCTGTTCAAAAGGCATTGCCAGAGGTGGCAGAGGCTTTAAACTATACCAAAGAACGTTTTACATTCGTTTCTGGTATTGGTTGCTCTTCTCGCTTCCCTTACTATATGCAAACCTACGGTTTTCATGGTATTCACGGCCGTGCCGCTGCAATTGCTACAGGAGTGAAGGTTGCAAATCCTAAGCTTTCTGTTTGGCAAATTACAGGTGATGGTGATGCCCTTGCAATCGGAGGTAACCACTTCATCCATGCAGTACGTCGTAATATCGACATTAACATTCTGCTTTTTAATAACGAGATTTACGGTCTTACAAAGGGACAGTACTCGCCAACTTCGAAGTTGGGTATTGTTACCAAAACTTCTCCTTTCGGAACAGTGGAGCATCCATTTCTTCCAGGTGAGCTAGTTCTTGGTGCTCGTGGTACCTTCTTTGCTCGTTCGTTGGATGTTGAAGTGGCCTTGACTAAGGATTGTATGGTTTCTGCAGCAAAGCACGATGGTACTTCTGTTGTTGAAATCCTTCAGAACTGCGTTATTTTCAACGATGGAACGCATGCTTCATTCATGGATCGTGAGGTACGTGAGGACAGAACAATCGTTCTTCGTCATGGTGAACCGATGATCTTTGGAAAGAACAAGGATAAGGGGTTAGTTCTTGATGTTGAGAATATGACTCTAAAGGTGGTTAATCTTGGAGAAAACGGCGTGACTGAAAAGGATCTTTTGGTTCACAATGCTCACAATCCAAATCCAGGTATCCACATGATGCTTGTTAATATGAAGTCTCCAAACTTCCCTGTTGCGCTAGGTGTTATTCGTGCAGTTAAGGATTCAACTTACGACGATAACGTTCGCGATCAGGTGTTGGAAGTTATGAAGAATGCAAAGATTCACAGCGTTGATGAGCTTCTTCGTAGTGGAGATACTTGGGAAGTAGAATAGTTACTACCTACAGATATATAAAAAAAGCGGGATCTTCCCGCTTTTTTTTATACTAAGCTATCGGCTTTAATTTCCAGATATTTGCTAATAACGGCAGGCGTAATGCCTTGAGGTGGTGCAAGCACCGATAAAATTCCGTTTCTTCGTAGTATCGAGGTTATCTCCCTTTTCTCGTACCGATATTTTTCGGCAATAGTCTTTGTGTAGAACTCCTCTACGTTTTGGGCCGGAGTGCCTAAAAGGTTGCCTATCTCCGTATTCTCAAACATAACCACCACCAGCAAATGCTGCTTGGCAATTAACTTTAAATAGGGGAGCACACTTTTCATGCTATTCACCGATTCAAAATTGGTGTACAGCATAATGAGGCTTCGTTGCGGCATTCTGCGTTTTACGTTGACGTAGAGTAGCTCAAAATCTGAGGTTAGCCACGATGACTTTGCCTGGTATAGGCTTTCCATTAAAAGGTGGATATGGCTTCGCTTCTTCTCGGGATACACAAAAGTATCCACATCCTTATTAAAGGTAACCAATCCGCATTTATCATCCTTAAGGGTGGCAATGTTGGAGAAGGCCAGCGTAGAATTTATGGCATACTCAAGCAGGGTTAGCCCATTAAAAGGGAAAAACATAAGCCTACTCTTATCGATAATGCTGTAAACATGCTGAGATTTTTCCTCTAGGTATTTGTTAACCATAAGGCTACCCTTACGTGCGGTGGCGTTCCAGTTTATAGTTCGATAGTCATCTCCCTCAATGTACTCCTTTATCATGTCGAACTCAGTATGCTTGCCAACGCTACGTAGCTTGTTAATACCGATATCCGAGAGCCTGTTATTTACAGCCATTAGCTCGTACTTGCGCATTTGGATGAATGAGGGATACACCTTTACATCGGCCTCCTCGTTATACCGAACTCTACGCTCAACAAGGTTAATTGCGGTGGTAATATAGGCGTTAATCTTTCCAAAGGAGTAAACCCCTCTTTCGGTTGGGGTTAGCTCGTAGTCGAAGTCAATATTTTGGTTTGGCTTGATCGAAAATGAAAGATGAAAATTGCGGTATTGTAGCTGCACTGGAATTTCATCGATAAGCGAAACCGTAACAGGGAACGGGTAGCGGCTCGATGCGCTTAGCGTAATAGTGTTGGCATCGCCGTTCGAGAGCCTAAGCGGTACCTTACGGGTTACGCTGAGCGAGGAGCCTTTGGCAAAGAGTACCACTATTTCGGCCAACGTTAGCGCTGCAAGGCAGTACACCATCCATGTGCCAATGGGGTATATCCATTTAATGAAGAAGCTTACCAGAAAAAGAATGCTAGCTATACCTAGCAGGTATAGCAGCCTTTTTGTGGGGAATACTGGTATTTTCAATTTCATGCTATGATTTTATTTCAAAGCGGTGCGAATGCTTCTTTTTAACGTGGTACCTCTACTGAGCTAACAATTTGACGGATCATCTCCTCCTGGGTGACTCCCTCTAGCTCTTTGTCGGGCGAAAGAATTATTCTATGCGCTAAAACGGGTTCGGCGATGAATTTAATATCGTCGGGGGTAATAAAGTCGCGGCCCTGAACAGCGGCAAACGCTTTTGCGGCATGCATTAGCGCTACCGATGCACGAGGCGAAGCCCCAAGATATATACCTGCCGATTGCCTTGTTTTTTGGGTGATGCTGACTATGTACTTAAGGAGCTCAGGAGCAACCACTATTTGCTGTGCCAGCGCCTGCAATCTATGCAGCATGCTGTGAGAAATTACGGGTTCGATACGATCTACCGATATGGGGGTAGCGCTATTCGATAGCTCCAAAATCTCAATTTCTTCCTGCTCCGAGGGGTAATCGACCTTTATCTTAAGTAGAAAGCGATCGAGCTGCGCTTCGGGAAGGCGGTAGGTTCCTTCGTGCTCTACCGGATTTTGTGTGGCAATGACCAAAAAGGGAGCCTCGAGCTTGTGCGAGCTGCCGTCAACGGTTATTTGGCGCTCCTCCATCACTTCAAATAGCGCCGATTGTGTCTTCGCCGGAGAGCGGTTAATTTCATCAATAAGTGCGATGTTGGTGAAAATTGGTCCTTTTTTGAACTGAAACTCTCCCTTATTGGGCATAAATACAGAGGTGCCAATAATATCGCTAGGCATTAAATCTGGCGTAAACTGGATACGCGAAAACTTTACATCCACCGACTTAGCAACGAGCTTTGCCGCCAGTGTTTTGGCAATACCCGGCACACCTTCGAGCAGAATATGCCCGTTGGCGAGCAGCGCGGTGAGTATCAGCTCCACCATTTTATCTTGTCCAACGAGGCACTTGGCAATCTCTTTTTTTACTGATTCGATGGCTACCGATAGCTCGGATAGCTCTGCGTTAGCTTGTTGTTCCATTATGCTATACTTTTTTTTGAATCTTACTCATAATTTTATCCAGCTCAAGCAGCGTTTTATCGGCTACCTGATATTGGCTGTTGATTAGCGCTATCAGCGCATAAAGCTCATCGATGCTTTCTACTGGGCACGACAGAATTTCGGACAGCAGGTTGCGCCTAGCCTCATCGGCAACTGCGGTAAAGCGATGGCCTGTGCTGCTGTATATTCTATCAAAAAAATAGGTGATTTTTTTGGTGGCGATATCCTTATTATTCCTTTCGAAGAAGTAGAGGCGGCTTATCGTTTTGATGAAATCGAGCGATATGTTACGAGGTGCTTTAATTATCGGAATTGCTCGCTGCCTGCGTCGGCCAAAGGCAAATACGTAGATGATGCCGATTGCTAGCAGCAGGTAGTAGCTTGCTCGTAGGCTCGGGTTGGCAACAATGTAGATTAGGGAAGAGTCGTTGTGTGGTACCATCGACTTATAATGCTCGTCCCAAATAATGCTATTTGACTTTTTTAGGTAGCTGAATAGCGTAGATATGTAGGCGTTATTTCCATACAGCAGGTTAAAGTTGCTGATGGCAACCGGATCGGTGTGCAGGTAGAGCATACCTTTGCCTCTTGGTATGGCAATAAAATTTGGGCGATGGTTGCTATCGTACCCCAGCACCTCATATTTGCAGCCTGTAGGTAGCTTAAAGTAAATGTCGTTTCCCCGTTTTACATTGTTGAACTTGGTAAGCTTCCCGTTTACCTTTAGCAGCAGCGATCGGGTTTGTACCGTATCCTTTAGGTATTCGGCCTTATACTCAATATTGAGCGTATCGGTAAGCTCGTCAGGAAACCCCTCCGATAGGAGCATGGCCTGATTGCCTCGCTCTACAAACTCCAGTACCGATTCTACGTCGGTTTTGGATAGGCGAAGGTATATGTCGCCTAGAATAAGCGAATGGTTTACGGTAGTGTTCTTGTTTACAATGTACAATGCTTTTTGCGACACCTCTGGCCTTTTATCAAAGATGTCTGAAAGGCGCTCTAACGTTGCTTTTGCTCCGTAAGGTTGTGCGTCGGTTTTGGAGATGGTCGGAATCCATTCAACCTCTGCAGGGGTTAGGTAATCGAATATCGCTACTATCCCAAGAAAAAGGAATACCCCAATGGCTATTTTTATAGATTTCTTATTCAACGCTAGCACTATTTATTGGTGAGTTAACAGCGGTTTTAACATCTTCGAGCATCGCTAGCGATGCCTCCTTATGTCCGTAAACTACGCTCTCCTGTACCAGCATTAGCGAGCGAAATATTCTTTTTGGTTCGCTCTCCTTAATTTCATATAGGTAGTCGAAGTTAGTTTTGTTCTTATCGTAGCGAATTTGCTTACTGCAATCCAGCTGGTAAAGGTACTTGATAAAGTAGTAGCGGATGGCCTCGGCATAGTTTTGGTTGCCTTCGGCTTTGGCAATTATAGCGTCGAAGTTAACCTCGTTTAGATTTTCGAATACCGGGATTTCGGTGGAGGAGGTATTAGCTCTGCCGCTAAATGTATTGGTCTTGTTCATTCTATAAAGCAGCAGTATGGCAATCAGAATAATGGTAGCTACCACCACCATACGAATAATGGTAATCTCTTTTTTAGAGCTGAATATGAAGCTGAGGAATTCTACAACCTTCATCCATATACGCTGCCAAATGGTGGGGGCATACCCCTTTTGCTTTAAATTGTAGTCGTACTCCTTTTGCGTTTTTTGTTGCTCTACCTTTGTTTGGTCGAAGCTGCGTACCGCAATACTCTCCTCGGCCTTTGCCTGTGGGAGGCAAAAGCTAAGGAAAAGTATAAAAAGGAAGCTTACTATTTTGATCTTAGATAGATTCATTTTGCGAGCTGGTAACCTTATTAATGAGCTGCTCTAGCTCTGGGTCGTATTTTTTCTTTACTAGCGAACAGAATAGGAACTGCGAGGCAATTACAACAACCATCATCATTGCTCCTTTTACAACTGTAAGGAGTCCGGTGGCAACCACCATAACCATTCTTAATCCGCCTAAGTCGCCTCCGTTTTGGTAAGCCGTTGCCGCTTTAATTATCCCAACAATCATAAAAGGGACATAGAAAATAGATGAGGCAATGGAGATCATTATGTAAAAAACGAGAATAAAGCCAAATGAAAACCACCAGTTGTCGGTTACCACATCTACGCTACGCTTAAAGCTGCCTCCAAAGGTGGTATCTTCCGTAAAGTAGGCGTAGGCTGCAAAGTAAAGCAGTATGCTAAGGTAGATACCTGGAATAACAAGGATGATAAGACCGATAAAGGTTGCAATTACGTATACAATGTTGATAGCTAAAAGCAGCAGCCACTTGCTTTTGGCAATGTTAAGAACATCGCTTGTGGTGAAGTTATTTGCGCCCATTTTGATGTAGGCAGCCAAGTAGGAGTAGCTTATTAGCGAAAAAATAAAGTAGATAAGCAACGATGTGAAAGCCGATAGCATTGTAGAAAGAATGTAGTTGGTTCCTAGTGTGCTTTGAGGTTCTCCTATCATTACATCGAACTGCATGTAGGTTGCATAGCTTACAATAATGGTTGCTACAAACGCTACTGGTAGCGCATAGATAAGCAACATCTTCCCAAAAGGCTTAAATTCTTGCCTAAGAAACTCAAAGGTCGCGTTGAAAAGCCCTCCAAAATCGCGAACTTGGTTAAAAGAAATTGGTTCTCTCATATTTTATTTTGTTTGAAATTTATTGCGGTGTATACGAGCGGGGTAGATAAAAAAGTAGTACACGATAAACAGCAATGAAGCTCCAATTGTCGCATATCGTACGGCGTACGGCATTGTTGTATGGCGGGTAACATACCCTTCCAAAAATCCGGCAGTAATAAATATTGGAATAAGCCCCATACAAAGCCTGCCCGCTTTTTGTACCCCCTGCTTAAACGAGGCCATACGCGTGTACGTTTGTGGAAATAGGAGGCTACGGCCAACAATAAAGCCTGCAGCACCAGCAATTACGATGGCAAATATCTCCAGCGTGCCATGTATAAATACAACCGATATTGCTTCTGACAGTAGGTCGTGCTCCTCGAACATGGCCATAAAGGTGCCGAGCATAACGGCATTCGAGAAAACAACGGCAACGGTTAATACTCCAAAGCTGATTCCGGCAACAAAGGCCATAAAGGAAACCTTAATGTTGTTGATGGTAATTCCTAAGAAGGAGGTTGTTCCTATACCGCTTTTATATATGGCCAGCGGATCGCCCTTTTCTATGTTGTTTAGGGTAATGTCAATATAGTAGTCGCCCATAATTAGGCGCTTAAAGTCGGGATCCTGAAAGTTGGAGAACCAGCCAACGGCAAAGCCTACAATAAGAATGGCCAACGAAAAGAGAATGGTACGCCTACTTTCGAATACAATTTTAGGGTAGCTATACCTCCAAAAGGAGAGGATGGAGGTTTCCTGTTTTTTGTTCTTGTAGATCAGCACGTGTACCCGGCTCATTAAATTTGCTAGGTACGACTTAATGTTGCTTTTAGGAAAGTAGGTTTGTGCGTACGAGTAGTCGTCGGAAAGGGATACGTAGTAGTCTGCCAGCTCGTCGGGTGAAAGCTTTTCCTTCTTATTAAGCGCATTCTCTATTTTTATCCACCCTTCTGATCGGGTTTGCGTAAACTTAAATTCCTTCATGGTTATCCGTAATTTTCAGCCATTTTTTCTACATATACTTTCTTCTACAATTCAAACCTGACCCCCGTTTGATTTTAAGCTCGATAAGCCTACTCTCTTGTTGTATAACGTATAGTAGTCTAAGGTATAGCCTATTGGTTTATTCGTAAAAAATATATTTCGAGGCTTTTGTTTCTAAGCTAAAAATAGCAATTTTTGTTAACTCATTTTGCTTTATTGGTAAAAAGCGGATGAATCTCACCGTTAGCAGGCTAATGGTGCTAGTATTAAATGTATTAGCTGTTATATAAAAATAGATAGAATCATAGCATGGAAAACCTACACATCGTAAACTCACAGAATGTAAATGTAGAAATGGTAAAGGCAAGCGTTGGCGAGCGCATGCTGGCGGCTATAATCGACTATGCAATTATAGGGTGCTACTCGCTTATTATCTTTGCTGTAGCATATAATTTTGAAGTGCTAATGTACCTATTCTTCCTTCCAGTGCTGTTTTACTCGCTATTGCTCGAAGCTTTTTGGAACGGGCAAACTGTTGGTAAGCATATTCTGAATATTCGTGTCACCAAGGAGGATGGGAGTGCGCCTTCCTTTTTCGACTACGTGCTACGTTGGGTTTTTAAGCTGATAGATATAAGCGCTACGATGGGGAGCTTGGCAACTATTCTGATTGCAGCAACGTCTAAAGGGCAGCGTATTGGCGATATGGCCGCATCAACGGTGGTTATTAAAAATCGCAAGGAGGTATCTATCCAAAGCTTGCGCTACCTTAATCTGGAACAGCATGTGGTGGTTTATCCTCAAGCCGAGTTGCTGAGCGAGGAGGATATTGACTTGGTGCAGCGCGTATTAAGCTTCTACTCCAACAGCGGTTATTCCGATAAGGCGAGGGATTACGTGGTGGATACCACCAAGCATATTCATAAAAAAATGGGGGTAGAATGGCCTAAGTCTACCATCAAGTTCCTACATACAGTGTTAAAGGACTACAATGCGCTAAAATCGTAGCAGAAAAAAAAGATTATCTTTGCCGAGTTATAAACCGAATCGAATGAAGCCCGCTTAGTAGATTGCTCTTCTTAAAGGAGCGGTTTGCGAGATGCGGGTTGCATCCAACCAAATTTAAAATTTTATTCGGATGAAAGCATATGTATTTCCTGGGCAAGGTGCTCAGTTTGTTGGAATGGGGAAGGATTTGTACGAGAACGTACCCCAAGCAAAAGAGCTTTTCGAAAAGGCTAACGAGATTTTAGGCTTCCGCATTACTGACTTAATGTTTGCAGGCACCGACGAGGATTTAAAGCAGACTAAGGTTACTCAGCCTGCCATCTTCCTACACTCAGTTATTCTTGCTAAGTCGTTGGGCGATGAATTTAAGCCAGAAATGGTTGCTGGCCACTCTTTAGGAGAATTTTCGGCACTTGTAGCTGCAGGTGCGCTTAGCTTCGAGGATGGTTTGCGTTTGGTTGCTGCACGTGCTAACGCCATGCAGAAAGCCTGCGAGCAAAACCCATCAACAATGGCGGCTGTTCTTGGTTTGGATGATGCAAAGGTTGAAGAGATTTGTGCCTCTATAGATGGTGTTGTAGTTGCTGCCAACTATAACTGCCCTGGTCAGCTGGTAATATCTGGTGCTAACGAGGCCATCGACGCTGCCTGCGAAGCGCTAAAGGCTGCTGGTGCAAAGCGTGCCTTAAAGTTGCCTGTTGGTGGTGCATTCCACTCGCCGCTAATGGAACCTGCTCGCGTTGAACTGGAGGCTGCAATCGAAGCAACCCAAATTAATGCTCCGGTTTGCCCTGTTTACCAGAATGTAGACGCTAAGCCTTATACCGACCCTGCTCAAATTAAGAAGAACCTAGTAGCGCAGCTAACGGGTGCTGTACGTTGGACACAAACCGTACAAAATATGGTGGCCGACGGTGTTAGCTCGTTTACGGAGCTTGGCCCTGGTAAGGTGCTTCAAGGCTTGGTTAATAAGATTGCCAAGGATATTCCTGCCGAAAGCAAGCAATCGCTATAGTATTATCAGTAAGGGCTACCAAGTGGTAGCCTTTATTTTTTATGGCAGCTTGTTTAAGCAATGAAACAAGCCCGCCTTTCCTATAAGGAAGGGCGGGCCACCTAGCCTAAATCATCCCTCATACTCCTTTCAGCAGTAAACACCAAAGCATCCACTTACGGAAAGTTATTAGCAATGCGTTTCTGACTTTCCCTAGTCAATAATTACTGCACGATTTAGCTCAGGTTCAGCAAAGCGGTTGTTTGTGTCTCCTTCTGCCTTTTTAATTAAGCGATCTTGAGAAACTCCGTATTTATTTACCAGAAGGTCGTAAACATACTGCATGCGCTGTTCACTTAGGGCTTGGTTTCTTTCTTTGCTTCCTGTACCCTTGTCGGCCGAGCCGATAAGCGTAAATACCTTTTCTTTATCTGCCTTTATGGCGTTCTTTACGTAGAATTCGAGGTTGGTAAGCTCTTTGCTATCGAGCGTAGCCTTACCGATGGCGAAGAAGAGAACAACTGGAGATGCTGTAACCTTTGCCTCTGAAGCTACATTTACGATTTCTGGTTTGCGCTTTTTGGCAGCCTCTAGGTCTGCTGCAAGCTGCTTGTTTTTGTTGTCTAAGGTTGCATTGTTGCCCTCTAGCTCCTTAATGCGGCTGTTGAATGGAGCGTAGTCTGGCTGTGCGGCACGCTTAAAACTGCTCTTTCCTAGCTTAAAGGTTAGTCCAACGGTAACCGACGACATTCCTTCCTCTTTACTTCCTCTTACAACACCATCGAACGATTGGTTTACGAACATGTGCTTAGCCTCTAGGGTAAGGTCTACCACCTTGCCTAAACGAATATTGTTGAGTAAACCAGCAGTAGCAGCTAGCTCGTTATTATGGGTGCTGTTACCGTACGAGCGTGCCCATCCCCATCCAACATAAGGAATAAAGTTCCATGTGCGGGTTTCCTTATAGCCGCTAAATGCGTTGGAGATGTTCCACATAACATCGGCATGTAGGTTCATCACGCCAAACTTCTCGTTAAACATGCTTCCATCTGCATCTTTAGCGTATTGACTTTTGTAGTTAATCCAACCTTTGGCTTCCATGCCAGAGTATTGCATACGTACTCCAACGCTAGGGGTAATCCATTTGCCTATCGAAAAGTCTACAGCTGGAGCTAAACGTTTGCTGAACGAACCGTAGCTGTCGTTTTCTCCATGATAAAGGTTTACACCACCACCTGCGCCAATAAACCAGTTGTCGAAGAATCTGTTTGTCTCGTAAGGCCCTGTTACTATCTTGTTGTTTTCACCTCTGTTGCCGTTTTCTTGGGCCATCGCATTTGCAGCTAGCATCGCTATGCAAATTGCCATAATCAATTTTGTGATTTTCATTTTTCTAACTTTTAAGTTGACATTAGTTGTTAACAGTCTATTTATCTCTTACTTCTGAGTGGTAGCTGGGCTTGGTCTTATGGTTTTCCTTACCGTTGTGTAGTCCTGTGTTATGGCGCAGGGGTAAAAAAATGTGGTGCAACCTTGCTTATTTAATGGGGGACTTTCCTTAAGCCTCTTTAGAAAAAGCCAATGCTGGCGATGTGGTAAAATGCTGCTTCTCATAGTGCGCATTTATTGTGGTTCGTAGTTTGGTTGTGTAAATTTCTAGCCCTATTTATATACATTGATGTGAAATATTGGTAATGGTTTTATTGGGTTGTTTGACTTGGTTTATTCTCTTTTAATGCTATCTGCAGTTTTTTATCTCCTGCTGTTTCTGTAATGCAAAGTTATCTGATGTTTATTAATAGATTAAATGTCAAATTGTTGCTGTTTGATTTGTGCCTGTTTTTACTATTCGATAGTTTGGTTTATAGCCATGTTTGGCCAAGGGCTTGCAGGGGAAGCGCCGGGTGTAATTCTTGGATGGATAGTGGTTTGTGTGTGTTGCTGTACTGTTAAATATTAAGCTGGCGAAGGTTGTGGCCTATTCTAAAATCTAAACTTTATGCGCGTTTTTTTTATTGAGGTAGCGGGAGGCTGAGATGCTATTGGAAGAATAAAGAGCTGTTTGCATCTAGGGTTGCTGCTGTACGCCGATGGTTTAGTTCTTCCAGATGGGGTGTAGTATGGGCGAAAAAAAAGAGGCGTCCCATCGTCGGGTAGCCTCTTTTCCTTTTTTCCAATGAATCTTTTTGACCTTACCCTTTTGGGGTTTCTTTATTATTATCGTTCGACTCCTTACGACCAGAGTTGGCATAGCGGCTATACAAATCGTTATAGATAGTTTGTGCACCAGGGATGCTCTTGGCAGTAAGTGTTTTTACATTTTGGTAGTATTCGCGCGCATCATTATCTACATCGTAGTTAATTAACGATTCAGTGTCTTCCCAGTTTTCTAGAATGGCTCTTAAACGGTTAATTATTGGTCTTACTTGTTGCTGAAGGCCTAGCTTTTGGTAAAAGCTTTCCTTGTTGAGATAGCTTGGCGCAAAATCGGGGCGCTGCTGCATGTGCGTTCTTACTCTAGTATCCCACTCTAAGGTACTATTACCAACTCTCCCATAGCGCTGGCGCTCTTCAGGGGTCATTGTCTCTAGTAAACCTTCACAAAGGGTTTCGAACTCTCCAAGCGCGTTGGATATTTTGTTTAGGTCATCCTCCTTAAAACGAGGATCGAATTTTGGTTTCCTCATTGCTGTGATAAATGTTAAGTTATTAATGAGAACCGTTATTTCGATATTTAACAGAGGTTGTTTATGGATGGTTGATTTTTAGGGGTGAAAATTTTAAGTTACAGGTGTAATTTGTATGGATTCTAAATAAAGTACAGGCTTTAGAGGTGGATTACCTTTTGTTATATGCTGCTATACAGTGTAGTATTGGTAGCGTTTGCCGCTTTTAATAGCTGTTTGTTACCTGCGTTTTTTTTGTAAAAATATTGAGCTCTTCAAACTTTAATGCTGTCGCCTCCTTAGCTAAATGCACCTTCTTTCAGAGTGTCACCTTGAAGCGACCCCCTTTAGAGGTTGCTCGCTACTTCGAAAATGCATCTCTTTTCAATGTTGTAGGTTGACGCGCCCCCCTTTGGGGTAGGATAGGAGCAGAGCTCTACTTTGACTTGAGCATAATTAAATATTGAACGCTTCAATATTTAATTGTGCTTTTTAGTGCGATAGATGGTAGTTGCGAATGGGGAAATGATGCTCGGAGCTGGGTGTTCCTTAATGAAAAAGGGGGGATAGCCCATGAGCCATCCCCCCTTTAGTGGTATACAATAAAATTAAAGCTTCTCTAGTATAGGTTTGGTAGAGGCTTTTAAAACCTCCACCGAGTGGGTTAGCTTCTTTTGCTCCTCCTCGTTAAGCTGCAGCTCTATTACCTCGGTAATTCCGGTGCGTCCAACAACGGCAGGAACTCCTACAAATATGTTGTTTTGGCCGTACTCGCCACCTAGGAATGATGAAACGGAAAGGATAGATCGCTCGTCGTTCAGGATTGCCTTGATTATACGGGTAAGCGCCATGCCAATGCCGTAGTAGGTGGCTCCCTTACGTTCAATGATATGGTATGCGGCGTCTCGTACTTTTACAAATATCTGCTCAAGATCCTCCTTGCGGTATTTACCATGGCTTTGCTCTATGATGTCGTCCACCTTACGAACGCCAATAAATGCGTGGCTCCAGGCAGCGAACTCGGTATCGCCGTGTTCGCCCATTATGTAGGCGTGCACATTTCGGGGGTCTACGTCGAAGTATCCTGATAGCTCGTGGCGAAGGCGGGCCGTGTCGAGCGTTGTTCCAGAACCAATAACACGGTTCTTTGGCAAACCCGAAACCTTCCAGGCAACGTGGGTAAGTATGTCAACAGGGTTGGTGGCAATAACCAAAATACCATTAAAGTAGTTGGCCATAATCTGCTTTACAATACCCTTCATTATTTGGGCGTTGCGCTCAAGCAGCTCCAACCTCGTTTCTCCTGGCTTTTGGTTTGCTCCAGCAGTAATCACAACAACATCGCAGCTGCGGCAATCGGAGTAGTCTCCAGCTCTTACTTTGGTACGCGAAGGGGCAAAGGGAATTCCGTGTGCAATATCCATAGCCTCACCTTCAGCCTTATCCTTATTAACGTCAATAAGAATAATTTCACCTGTAATGCCTTGGTTTACCATTGCGTATGCAAAGGACGTTCCAACAAACCCTGTTCCGATTAGGGCTACCCGATTTACATTATTTACCATATCTTGTGTAATGATTATTTGCTCTTCCACAAAATTAACCCATAACCGAGGTGTTTGTTGTCGGTATAAATGTTTATTGACAGTATTTACAGGTGCATAACTATTGAAGGTGGCATAGCTGCTTGGCGGTAAGGTTAGCGGGTTTGGTGCGGTAAGAATGGCGGCGGATGCTTGGAGTGCACCCTTACTTAAGGCGTATTTGCTAGCGAGGTGCTGGTGTAGTGCGGTAGGTTGCTGAATGTTAAAATGGGAGCTGCTTTTTCATGAATTTAATCCTACTGGTTGGTACTGTGAATGCCTACCTAAACTTTCGTCAGGGAGCTACCGCTAGGGTGAAATTGAGGTGCAAGGAGTATTTATTTGTAGGTTTGATTAACATAAAATAAGCCTGACTTATAATGAACGATGCCTGTTTTAGGGTTTGTGGAGCTTTTGGCTGTATTTTATTTATGATTGGTGCATTATTTAACAATGGGAACAAGCTGATATGGAGTAGGCTTAGCTAAGGGAAAACCCTACCAAGTATGAAATGATTTTAAATTCGAATAAGTGTTAAAAATATCATATAGGTACATATTTGAGGGGTTGTATAAAGTTATACATTTGCCAGCCTGAATATGGGGGATTTTGAATTATAGGTTTAAATCGTAAGAAAACTTTCACTTAAAATTATTTCGAATTATGGAAAAAGCTGGGTTAGTTAGCCTTGCCGGCTATCTTCCAGGTACTGCGCTTAGTGTGTCGCAGTCTGAGAAGTTGTGTACTTATTTGAGAGAGCAAACAGTCCTAAACGAGGACTATGTGAAGATGATTGAAGGTGAGCAGAAAATGCCAGGTTATGTAGAGACGAACCATGATGGATGGATTAGCCAGCCTTGGTATGAGGAGTGGTTGATGCAGCTTCCTGAGAAAAAGAGGAAGGATCCATTTCAGGGGGCAGAAGAGAGAAGGCGTGTTCCTATGGACCCCGTTTCTGTTCGCAAGTCGCGTAACCCACACCCAATGCTCCCTTCCGATGCCGAAACCATAGCAGGAGCGATGGCGCTGTTGAAGTGGGGTAAGCCAAAGGAGGAGATTGACTTGGTGCTAGTGCACTCTCAGGTGCAGGATAGGCCATTGCCCTCTAACGCATCGTTGGTTCAGCATAAGCTGCAGCTAACAAACGCAGGTGCCTACAGCGTAGATTCTTGCTGCTCTACATTCGTTACCTTGGTGGAGGTTGCTTCCGCGCTGGTTAACGCAGGGGTAAAGAAGAACGTGCTAGTGGTAAATAGCATCCTCGACTCGATGATTAACGACAAGAGCACCTACTATAGCATCTGTACTGGTGATGCTGCTTGTGCTGCCGTAATTACCAAGGTTGAAGATGGCTGCGGCTACGAAGGCTCTTTCTCGCTTAGCCGTGGTGAGCTGCACGACGGAATTGTGTTCCACCGTCGTTCTCCGTTGCTCCATGTAGAGGTTTCGAACCAGCCCTCTTTTGAGCAGGACTTTGTTACATTCCTAAATCCTGAGGCTTGCCGCACAATTGGTGCTAAGGCTACCGAGTACCTAGAAAATGTGGTGAATAAGCTGGTAGAGAAGACTGGGATTGAAACGAAGGAGGCTGACTTCTTGGTAACGCACCAGCCGGTTGCTTGGGCTCCGTTTGCTTGGCGCGACTCTTTAGGCTTTAAGCCAGAGCAGCACCTAAACACCTACCCTAAGTTTGGTAACATTGCTACTTGTAGCGTTCCTACCAACCTGTTGTTGGCCATCGAAAATGGAATGGTAAAGGAAGGTCAGCGCGTGCTGATGGCTTCGTCGGGTGCTGGAGAAAACCATATTGCGTTGTACGAAAAGTTGAGCTCAGAATTGGTTAGAAATGTGCTTTCTTTCTAGTTCTTATGGAGCTGCTAGTTGCCTATTCGTATTATAGATGCTACTACCTTGCTAAAACCAGCTGTTTGGTTCAGCAATGGTTGGCTCCTTGTTCATCAACGCTATACAGGAAGGCGCATTTAGACACTTATGAAGCGTACTGCCAGCTTTCCTGTTCGAATATGGTAAGCGACTTAACGTTTGCCCCTCCATTAGGCAAGGAAGATGCTGTATGGACTGCCAACTTTTTTAAGGAAAGCTACAGGCAGGCAGGGCTTGAGGTTTTTCGAATCGTAAAACCGATGGATAGCGCCACCAACGAAGTGGTGGTGCACTTTATGCATCAAGGTTTGAACACACAGGTATATGAATCGTTGAATGAAGTATTGTCAGAATTGTCGTAATAACCCTTAATAATTTTATAATGGAAACACTTTTAGACTTAAGGTATGTAACGTTATCGTTTCATGCAGAAAAGAATTGCTTAGTGCAAACTTGGAAATCATTCTGTTCTACAGAAGAGTATCAGCTGGCTCAAGAAAAGAGCGTGGAGTTTGTGGCTTCTAAGGGATGTAAGTTCTTTATTAGCGATACAACCAACGCAGGGTTGCTAAAGAAGGAGGCTTCTGACTGGGCTTCTCAGGTTATTGTTCCAAAACTAAAGGCTTTAGGTATCAACAACCTCGAAATAGTACTACCTCAAAGTGCATTTACCCAAATGACTATTAAGAACTTCGAAAAGGATTTGGGTTCTTATATGAGATATTACGGATCGTTGGAATCTGCATTGAAGGCATTATAATCTGTATTTGCTGATAAAAGGAGAGAGGGGAACGTTAGTTCTCCTCTTTTTTTGTTTAGGCAGCATCTAATTCGCTATGGTGTTGGGTTTTTTATGATATTGGCTATTTAGATATTTGAGCTAACTAGTGAAATGCTATTTAAAAAGAGTTTAAATATTAAGGTAGATTAAAAAAAACGAACCATAACAAGTACTTCTCGTGGTTAAATATTTTACTTTCGCTTAGCCTTTGGATCAATTATTATTACCAGAATATCTTTTACATAGTATATAATCTTTCACGTTAAATTAATTAGAACTTATGAAAATTGCTGGTTTAGTTAGCCTTGCTGGTTATCTTCCAGGTACTGCGCTTAATGATAGGCAGGTTCAGAACCTATGCGCTTACCTGCGGGAGCATACGCTTTTGAGCGAAGATTACGTGGGTATGATTGAGAGTGAGCGGAAGCTACCTGGTACTGTGGAGACGAATTACGACGGATGGATTAGCCAACCTTGGTATCAGACGTGGGTAAACCAACTTCCTGAAAAGAAGAGAAAAGATCCTTTTCAGGGAGCCGTTGAACGTAGACGGGTACCAATGGATCCTGTTTCGGTTAGAGAAACAACCCGACCTCACCCAATGATGCCCTCGGATGCCGAGACCATTGCTGGGGCTATGGCTCTATTAAAATGGGGTAAACCTAAGGAGGAGATTGATCTGTTGCTATCTCATTCTCAGGTACAAGATAATCCGTTGCCTTCCAACACTTCTTTAATACAGCATAAGCTACAGCTATCCAATGCTGGTGCTTACGGTATTGATAGCTGCTGCTCGACTTTTGTTACCATGGTGGAGATTGCGTCCAACTTGGTTCGCTCGGGAGCGAAAAAAAATGTACTTATTGTATGCAGCATTATCGATTCTTTTATTAACGATAAAGGCGACTACTATAGCGTAAACACAGGCGATGCTGCTTGCGCTGCTGTTGTATCAGCAGTGGAGGAAGGTGTTGGTTACGAGGGTTCATATTCGTTAAGTAGAGGCGAGCTGCATGATGGTATTCAGTTTCGCCGTAGGGCTCCAAAGCTGCTAAAGCATGTGTCTATGCTCCCTTCGTACGAGCAAGATTTTGTTACCTTTTATAACCCCGAATCGGTACGTGCAATTGGCGCTAAAGCAACGGAATACCTACACCATGTAGTAAACGTGCTTGGCGATAGAACCGGTATTGATAAGTCGCAGGCCGATTTTTTGATAACGCATCAGCCTGTAGCTTGGGCTCCTAATGCATGGAGGGAGTCGCTAGGTTTCTCTGAGTCTCAGTTTTACTGCTCTTTCGAAAAGTATGGAAATGTGGCAACCTGTAGTGTTGCAACTAACCTTTTAGAGGCGATAGAAAAGAAGCTGGTAGGCGCAAATCAACGTGTGTTAATGGCATCGTCGGGTGCTGGTGAAAATCACATCGCCTTGTACGAAACACTCTCGCCAGAGTTGGTGGCTAACGTTTTACGCTTTGCCGGATCGAATCAGGATGTGAATGCTATGGTAGAAAATCGAATCTTAAAATAAAAACTATGTTTAATCCAGAACTTAAAAATTACTTGTTGAGCGGCGCTCAAGCAAAAAAATATTCAAATCCAGTAGGGATTACAGCTGTAGGCGCTTACATGCCAGAAAAAAACTTGACTAATGCAGATATTGCCATTGAGGTGCCTGCCGAGGTTAACTTTGATCAGGCCTTTGGAATTTTCAACCGTCGTGTTGGGGAGAATGAAACCCCAGGCTCAATGGCTACTAAAGCAGCATTAAATGCTGTAGAAAAGTTCAATGTTGATCCTAAAACCATCGATTTGGTTATTGCAACGCATGCTTCGAAGAATATCGAGCAGCTTACACCTCCTATCGCAGCAGAGGTGCAAACTGGAATCGGCGCGGTTAATGCTGGTGCGTTTAACGTTGATTGTGGCTATAACGGATTTCTTCCATCGGTATTTACCGCCATCGCATTTGTGCAGGCTGGCATTTATAACAAGGTGCTAGTTGTTGCTGGTGAGACTTTGATGGATAATGTAGACTTCTCCGATTTTAAGGCGCTAACCATTGGTGATGGTGCTGGTGCTGTTATTATAGAGAAGGTAGAGGAGGGGTATGGCTTCCTTTCTACGCATCATATGTCGCGTGGGGCCGAAAAAGCTGCCGGTATAAAGATTAAATCAGGAAACCCCAGCTACTCATCGAAGCAAAATAGCGTAAAAGCTTACCAGTACGTTGAGCCAATAAGTCTTCAGCGCGACGTTCCGTTTCTTCAACGCTATATTCCAGCGTCAATTCAGGAGTCGCTAGAGGTTATAAGCTTAGATAAGGATAAGGTTGATCACTATATTTTCGGACAGCAATTTGCTGGATTAACTTACAGCTGGATTCAAAACTTGGGCATTGATGGTGCTCGTGTTTTTGAAACACTGAAAGACTTTGCGGCCATGAAAACCGCGAGTATACCTGTAAACATTTTCGAGGCTTACAGCAAAGGTATACTTAAGAAGGGGGATTTAATCGCACTAGGTGATCAGGGAGCAAACTGGTACATCTCTTCGGCCATCCTAAGATGGTCTATTTAATCATTTTTAAATTAACGTAAATGGAACTTTTGTATTCTTCTCGTTTTTTGGAGATTTCTTATCTAAAAGAGAAAAACTGCTTAGTTCAAACATGGAAAGGCTTTTGTTCTTCTGAAGAATTCCGTGATGGACAGCAACGATCTGTAAAGCTTTTTATTGAAAAAGGTTGCAAGAATTTTAATTTCTGACACAACCAATGCAGGGCTCTTAAAGAAGGAGGATACCGACTGGGTGACTGAGGTTATTACACCTCAATTTGCAAAAGCGGGAATGAAGGTGCTAAACTTGGTGCTGCCTAGCAGTGCATTTACTAAGATGACATTGATGAACTTAGAAAAGAATGAAAAGGCAGCTCAAAATGCGAACCTTAACCTTTTTGGTTCGTTAGATGCTGCTATTGCTTCTTTGTAATAGTTCTGATGTAAACAAAATAGAGGGTTCTTTAATGAACCCTCTTCGTTTCTTTGCGTATACCTACCGTTCTTATAGCCCCATAAATTTAAAAGGAGGAGTAGGAACAAAGTTCTTTGATGCATTTCCTGCATATATCTCGTTGTTTGTCAGCCCAAGTTTTTTCACTGGGGCACCTTCGCTTAGATCTACATCGTTTAGATTTACCCAAAAAACGTTGGGGGTAAGCACTGATTCAAAGTAGTACACTAAATTCTTATGGTCGGCCACTGTTCTCCATCTTGTAGATGAAATGTTGGGTTGGTCGGGAGTGGATATCCCAAATGGTACGGAGCAATTTCGGATAACGCTAAATACGCTGGCAACGGCGATTTGTGTATTGTCTGTTTTGGGAATGATGTTGATGTAAAAGGCTGCTCGAGCAAACCTGTCGGCTGCACGGTTGGTGCCTGGTAGCATTGTTTCGCCACCAATGCCTTTCCAGTAGTCGTTCAGCGCTAGCTGCTTCTCGTATGTAGGCGAGTTGGTCATAACGGTGTACGACTTGTCGTGATGGATGACTTGCTTCCCATCTATATATTCGATGATGGCGTTGTCGCCAGATTTGTCGGAGATGGAGAGATGCAGTGTGGCAAGGTTGCCTAAGCCCGGAATTTTGTCGGTAATTAGGACAAATGGCTCATTTTTTAACGCCTCCACCGCTTCGTTTACGGTTGCAAAGTTGTCGAGTACGTACTGCAGCCAAAGCGAAATAGACAGTCCTGGCTTTTTTTGATCCCAAGTTGGATATTTAGATTCGGCAAGCCAGAGTATGTTGGCTGCTAGCCCTTTTTCGTTCATTCCGTCGGAGGTGGCGATGTTGTATGTTGCAGCGGTTATGCTTCCATACTTCGACTTCCATTTTATGGAGTTGGGGCCAACTTCGCCAGTACGCTCAATCCCTCTCGGGAATACCCACAGATCTGTTTTTATATCTTCCTTCCAATCCATGGATCTTGCAGTTAGAATAGTACCATTGGTACCTTTATAAACTACGCGTGTACATGCCCCTAGCTGCTGAACATTTAGCATCAATACTAGTAAAACGGCAAGAATACTACATCTTAAAGTTCTCATAATAGTTCTTATTTAATGGGTAATTCAATCGATATACCACAAATTTAACTGGTATCGGCGTCGAATGTTCTTCAGTGTCCATCTTTTATTGTTAACGGTTTTGTATGTGCAATAATTTGAGGTCAGATTGCTTGGTGGGCTGAGCTATTTTTGAAAAAAAATGTTTACTTAGCATTACATCTTACACCTATAGCATATGCTAAATGCCGATAAGAGAGAGAAGGCGCTCAATCCGTTTGATATTGAGTTTGCCGATCCTCAGTTTGAGAAGTTGATGCAGCGCCGCATTCGTCGGGTGCTGCTTATTTGTAGCAGCTACGATGCTTTTATCCTCGAAGAGGATGGACGTATCGAGGAGCAACTTTTTAAGGAGTATGTATCGCTAAATATAAACTACCCTCCAAGTTTTAAACGTGTTAGCTCGGGAGCCGAGGCGCTGGAGGTTTTGAAGCAGGAGTCCTTTGATCTGATCATCTCGATGCTTAACATTGGCGAGGTGGAGATCTTTGATCTGGCGCACACATTTAAAAGTCTAATGCCAGAGACTCCCGTGGTGGTGCTTACGCACTTTTCTCGCGAGGTCTCCATCAAGTTGGAGAAGGAAGACCTTTCTGCTATCGACTACGTGTTTTGCTGGCTCGGAAATGCCGACCTGCTGCTGGCTATCATAAAGCTGATAGAAGATAAGATGAATGCCGACAACGACCTGCTGGATGTCGGGGTGCAGGCAATTATTTTGGTGGAGGATTCGGTTCGTTACTACTCTTCCTACCTGCCTACGTTGTACAAGGTGGTGCTCAACCAGTCGCGAAACTTTATTCGCGAGGCGGTAAATGAGCAGCAGCAGAACCTCCGTATGCGAGGCAGACCCAAGATTTTGCTGGCAACAACCTACGATGAGGCAATAGAGCTGTACAGCAAGTATAAGAATAACCTGTTGGGATTTGTGTCGGATGTGAGCTTTAAGGTAAACCACCGTCGCGACTCGAAGACGCGCGCTGGGATAACGCTCTGTAAGGTGATTCGTCGCGATGATCCCCATATGCCATTTATCTTTCAGTCCTCCGATTTGGCCAACAAGGAGGTTGCCGTAGAGTTAGGCGCTGGCTTTATCCATAAGTATTCGAAATCGCTTTCGCACGAGCTGATTGATTACGTGCGCAGCTACTTCTTTTTCGGAAACTTCTACTTTGTAGATCCGAAGACCAAGGAGGTGGTGCGCGAGGCTAACAACTTGCGGAGCCTTAACGATGCGCTGATGAGCATATCGGACGAGACTCTTTACTACCACGCCAGCCACAACCATCTTAGCAAGTGGCTTTTTGCGAGGGCGCTTTTCCCAATTGCCGAGGTGTTTAGGGCTATTCAAACCTCCGATTTCTCCAATATTGTGGCCATGCGCAGCTACGTTGCCAACGCCATCAACCAGTACCGACAGGTAACGGGGCGTGGGGTTATCGGAAAGTTTAACCGCCACGACTACAACGAATATCTGCAAATAGCGAGGATTGGCGAGGGATCGATGGGAGGGAAGGCACGTGGTTTGGCCTTCATCAACTCCATTCTAAAAAAGTATAGCCTCTTCAATAAGTATCCCGATGTGGTGATTAACATCCCCCGGACTACGGTGATATCCACCGAACTCTTCGACCGCTTTATGGAGGAAAATAAGCTCTATAAGTATGCGCTGGCCGAGGAGGCGGATAGCAAAATCTTAAAACGTTTTATTAAGGCTAAGCTGCCCGACGACCTACGCGAGGATTTGAGGGAGTACATCAAAAACGTACAAAACCCGATAGCCGTTCGCTCTTCGAGCAAGCTCGAGGACTCGTACTACCAGCCATTTGCCGGAATCTACAGCACCTACATGATTCCTCGTGTTGAGGATGACGAGAAGTGCCTAGACATGCTCACGCTTGCCATCAAGAGCGTGTTTGCTTCGGTGTTTTACTCGAGCAGCAGGGGCTATATTTTTGCCACCTCTAACGTCCTCGACGAGGAGAAAATGGGAGTAGTGCTGCAGGAGGTATGTGGTACCAAGCATGGCGATCTCTACTACCCAACCATCTCGGGTGTTGCCCGATCCATAAATTTCTACCCGTTGGGCTCCGAAAAACCACAGGATGGCATTGCCAGCATAGCCTTTGGTTTGGGTAAGTTTATTGTTGATGGGGGGATGACGATGCGCTTCTCGCCAAAGCATCCTGCGCATTTGCTGCAGCTGAGCACCCCGCAGATGGCCCTTCGAGATACGCAGAAGATGTTCTATGCGCTCGATTTGGACCCCGAAGCCTTTAAGGTTTCGACCGACGATAGCATCAACCTAAAGCGCCTAGATATCACCAATACCAGCGACTACCCCGGTATGCAGCATGTCTCCTCCATCTACGATTTTCAGGATGATCGGATACGCGACTACTACCGCCCAACGGGACGACGCATTATCAGCTTTGCGAATATCCTAAAGTATAACTCGTTTCCGCTAGCCGAAATTCTGAGCGAGCTGCTGGAACTATGCCAGAACGAGATGAATACGCCCATCGAAATAGAGTTTGCCGTTAACGTGGAGGACGATCCGAAGGCGCCTAAACAGTTCAACTTCCTGCAGATTCGTCCGATTGTGGAGAACGAGGAGATGGACGACGTGCAGTCCGAGCAGCTCGATCCCGACGAGGCGGTGATCTACTCGCAGTCGGCGCTGGGGCACGGCATCATCGAGGGCATCAAAAACATTGTTTACGTAAAGCCCGACCACTTCGACTCGGCCCACACGCGCAAGATTGCCGACGAGCTGGAGAAGATTAATAGGGACTTTAAGGCGCGGGGCGAAAACTACGTGCTGATAGGCCCTGGCCGCTGGGGATCGAGCGATCCTTGGCTGGGTATCCCCGTTAAGTGGCCTCAAATTTCGGAGGCGCGCCTAATTGTGGAGAGCGGGCTAAAGAACTTCCGCGTAGATCCTAGCCAGGGAACCCACTTCTTCCAGAACCTGACCTCGTTTAGGGTGGGGTACTTCACCATCAACCCATTTTTAGGCGATGGGAAGTTTGATGTGGCCGTGCTGGACGCCATGCCTGCGGTGCACGACTCGAAGTACATCCGACAGGTGGTGTTCGAAAAGCCGCTAACCATTATTGTGGATGGGCGTACCCACCGCGGGATGGTAAAGATATAGCAACCATCTTGGGACGGCGGCCATCGGCTAGCCTACTGGGCATATAAAAATGTAAAAGCCTGGCGGAATCATCCGCCAGGCTTCGTTTTGCTAAACCTTAGCCATCGCATTAATTGGCATTAGATAGATTTATCTTCCTTACCGTCCTTGTGCAGGTCGGCGTTTTGTCCAAATCGGGTGTTAAAGGATTCGATCTTTTGGCATAGCGCCTCCCACTTGGGGTCGGTTTCCTCCATGCTCTTCCCTTCGAGGTAGATCATGAACTTTTCGAGCGCCTCCTGAAACTCCTTCCTTACCGCGCTGGCGGCCTCGTGCTCCTTGCGGGCCACGATATCCTCTACGCTTAGGGCGTAGCAGTCGTTAAATGCCTTGTCGGCCTCCTCGAGCTTGGCGAGCTTTGTACCGATGGTTAGGAGGATAACGGCCTCGGCATACCGGGGTAGCTTCAGCTCGGCAATGAAGTTAGACATTCTGGCCGATTCGGTTACGTAGGCAAACTGGAGAAACTCGAGCCCAAAGCGCTCGAAAAGCGCGATAACCTGCCTGGCGGCCTGCACCTCGGCGGGGGTGCTCGATAGGGCGCATCCCTTTACCACGTAGTACAGCGATCGGTAGCAGTCGTCCCGTTCGTCGTCTAGCTGTATGAGCTGTAGGGTGTAGGTGTTTTTACGGATCTTCATGTAGCCCTTTTCGAGCTTGTCGAGCGCATCGACGAGCTGTGAGAAAGGCTTGCTGGCGATGAGCGTGGGGATACCCGACGTTTTTACGTACGATACCACCTCTTTTCCGTATCCAACCAAGGCGTCTAAAACGCGCTTCCCTAGCTTAATAACAAGTCTCATAGCGATATTATTTATTTGTAAAACCTTGTGTTCGTAGCCTTGCGCCAGCTAACAGCCTCTGCGGTTGGCGGCCTAGCGCCGCTGGCGCAAACCGCGCTAGGTGCCGGGCGAGGCCTCCGTCGTTTGCGGAATTGGCGCTGGCCACCTGGTGCGCCCTGCGCCATTTGCGGAATTCGTGCTAGAAGCCTAGTGCGCTTTGTGCTGTTTGCGGAGGCTGTGCTAGAAATCTAGCGTGCTCTGCGCCGTTTGCGGAATTCGTACTAGACCGCTAGGGAGCTCTGCGCATTTTGCGGAATTCACCCGTGGCCGTTTTCAGCTAAAAACTGTAATTGTTTTTAACTTTAATAAAAACAACGAAGGTTTTGGTTTAGCTCATTTTCTTGTTGTTTTTTTTTGAGGAGGGAGAAAATATGCGCAAATAAACTTTTAAAGCGGAGGGATGTTTGGATGGTATCAAAATCAATTTTATGAAAAACCTGAAAATAGAGCTGAAGTGGGCCCTTATTTTTATGGTAACCATGCTTGCTTGGATGCTGCTAGAGCGGCTGGTTGGCCTGCACGATAGGTATATCGGGCAGCAGCAGTACCTTACCATGCTGTTTGTAGTGCCAGCCGTTTACGTGTACATCGAGGCGCTACGCGACAAGAAGCGGGTGGCGTATGGTGGCCGGATGACCTACTGGCAGGGATTTAAGTCGGGGGTTATTATTTCCGTCATCATTGCGACCTGTAGCCCGCTAACGCAGTGGCTTATCTCGTACGTAATCAGCCCCAGCTACTTTGCCAATGTGATAGACTACTCGGTAAAAACGGGCTACTACAAGACGGTAGAGGAGGCGCAGGCGTACTTTAACTACCGCAACTACGCCATTCAAAGCGTGGTTTGGGCGTTGGCGATGGGCGTTGTCACTACGGCCGTGGTGGATGCCTTTGTGTGCAGGAGGAGTCGGCGCATAAAGCTTAAGTAGCCCTTAAGGCATACTTCGTAAAAAGCCGCAGCAGGAGGGTTTCCTGTGCGGCTTTTGTGTGTTACCTATTTGCGGTGCCGATGCTTTTGGCAATCGGTGACGATATGGCTGGCTACTCTACCTTTACCGATTTGGTGTCGGGACCGGTACTCCCGTGCAGGTTGCAGTTTCCTTGCGCCTTAATCTCCATATCTTCGGTAGGGGTAATCTGATATGTTACCGTAAAGTCTTCGTTGGCGGGAAGGTGGCTGCCGCTATACTCCCACTTGTTTACCTCCTTGCCGTTAATGGTAAGGGTAACCCAGTTGGTATGGTGCATTTTGCTGTTTCCGTTGTGGGTTACCTGAATGGTGATGGTGGTTGGCTGCCCCTTTTGTACCTTGTCGGGTACAGCAATCTTAACGGAGGTCTTGTTGGCAAAGGCCGCTGCAACCAGCAGCACAAGGGTTAGAACTAAGCTTATCTTTTTCATCCTAATAAAAATTTAAGGTTGGATGAAGCCCCATAGCCCGATTTGCTTGCGCCTGCTGGCGGTGGTTGGCCATGCGGGTTTCTCCGTAGTTAGTTTTGATTACCTTAAATGTACAACTATTCCGCCAGAAAAGAAACGTCAGCCGCTTGGGGTGGTGGAAAATAAAAAAGGTTGTAACCGATGGCTACAACCTAGTGGCGTATGCGGGTGCTTTCTACATTTTTACCTTAAGCATGAACCCAGTTCCGTGTACGCTCGAAATCTCGATGTTCGGATCGTCCTTCAAATACTTGCGGAGCTTGGTGATGTACACGTCCATGCTGCGGCCTGCAAAGTAGCTGTCGTCCTTCCAAATGGTAAGAAGCGCCTTGTCGCGCTGCAGCACGTTGTTGGCGTTTTCGATGAGGAGCTTTAGCAGCTCGGCCTCGCGTGGCGAGAGCTTCTCCTCGATGCCGTTGTGGGTAAGGGTGCGGACTTCCACGTCGAAGGAGTAGATGCCCAGCTCGAATACCGTTTTGGCCGGGGCAGCGTTGGCGTTGGAGAGCTTGTCGCGGGTGAGTATGGCGTTGATTTTCCAGATGAGCACCTCTGAGTCGAACGGCTTGGTGATGTAGTCGTCGGCGCCAATGCTGAAGCCCTCCTGTATGTCGTTCTTGAGCGTTTTTGCGGTTAGGAAAATTAGCGGCACACGCGGGTTGTGCTCCTTAATGCGGCGGGCAATGGTAAATCCATCCACATTGGGAAGCATCACATCTAGCACGCAGATGTCGAACTCCCCCTCGATAAAAGTCTTGAAGGCTTTGGCGCCATCGTTTACCCAGGTAACGTTAAAGTCGTTAATGTTGAGGTAAGCTTTAAGCACGGAACCAAAGTTGGTGTCGTCTTCAACCAGTAGTACGTTTATGCTGCTCATTATTCGTTGTTTTTAAGGGGTAAGGTAATGTCGAATCGGCTGCCTTTGCCAATTTCGCTCGATACGGTAATCTTGCCGTTGTGGGCTTCGACTATCGACTTAACGAAAGCCAGTCCGAGTCCAAATCCCTTTACATTATGAATATTGCCATCGGTGTGGCGGTAAAACTTGTCAAAAATGCGGCGTTGGGCATCCTTTTTCATGCCCACACCTTTATCTATAACCGAAATGGTGATTTTATTTCCGGTGTTGAAGGTGCATATTTTTACAAACGGAGCGCCCATCGAGTACTTTATGGCGTTGTCGATAAGGTTGACAAGCGCGTTGAGGATGTGCATTTCGTCGGCATCTACGATTGTTCTTTCGGCGTTAAACTCCTTGACGATGGTTCCTCCTTTGCTGTCGATTTGCAGCTCGAAGTGGCCGATGGCGGCGTTTATCATGTCGTGCATATCCAGCGTTTGCGGATTTTGTTTTAGTCCGGCACGCTCCACCAGCGCCATCTTAAGCACCTGCTCCACCAGGCGGTTCATGCGCCGGTTTTCGTCGCGGATTATGCCCGTAAAGTACTTTATGGCCTCCTCCTTGGTTATCACCTTTCCGTTTTCGATGGAATCTACCGCCAGGTTGATGGTGGCTATGGGCGTTTTAAACTCGTGGGTTACGTTGTTTACGAAGTCGCTTTTAATCTCGGATAGCCTCTTTTGCTTTAGTAGCGTAAGCAGGGTAATTATGAAGGTGGTAAGGATAAAGGCTATTAGGAGGATGGAGCCAACCAGCATAAAGTTGAGCGAACCCAGAATGTAGCTTCGGGTGTTGTCTATCTGTAGCCTTAGGCTGTAGGGCTCGGAGCTTAGGTCGTAGGGGAAGAGCGCAGTTTTGTAGGTGGCCGGCTCGTCCATATCGTAGCCTTTGGAGGCGATGGTGGTTTTGTGGTTGCTCTTATCGGCATAGATGGCGTACTCGAAGGGGAGGTTAACGCCCTCAGATCGTAGCTCATTTTTTAGCGTCGAGTCAATGATGTTTGCCTTGATGCGCTTTTCTAGCGGCTGGTTGCGCGTGTCCGACTCTATGATCATTTGTCGGATTGTGTTCTCTATTCGTCGGGTTTTCCCCTCAATATGCGCCCTGATCATCGATTCTGCCTCACGACGGGCATCCTCCTCGTTATCTTGCTGCGGCATCGACTCCATCGGAAACATGAAGTCGGAGCCAAATGGGCTTTGGTTCTTAGTTTTTTGACTCTTTTTTTTCTTTTTGGAGGATGGATAGCGCAAGTTTTGGGGGTTCTGTCCGTTTTGCTGGCGCATCATCTGGTCGAATAGCTGCGAGTTGGGCACGACGAACGAATTTTCGAAAACGCCGTCGGGGGTGTTTATTCGGAAAACCACCCGGTTTTGGTCGTCGTTGTAGGTGAACTTCGAGCTCTTAAGGATGCTTTGTACCAGCGAGTCGATGTAGGCGATGTCCTGCTCCATTATCCGTTGGTTGCCGTGATTTCCGTTGGCATTTGGCTTCTCGCTAATTTTTTTGTTGAAGGTGTCAAGAAGCTTGGAGGCGTTATTCCTGTCTTCGAGCTTGTTTACCGTAGAACGCATGGCGTCTACAATAGCCTTGTTAAGCTGGTCTTCTTTTATCCTATAGGCGTTGTTAAGCCAAAGTAGCTGCGTTATGGCGATGGCTGCAAGCGCGATGCCAAGTAGTACTGCAATGCTGGGAATAACCTTTTTCTTCATTTAGGAGAAATTCCTTTTAAATTTTTCACACATACAAAAATACATATTTAAAATGCGCAAAAGTAGACCCTTAACTTTTTGTTAACAGGTATTAACCAGCTCTTAACCCCTTCTGTTTTTTTGTGCCGTATTTTTGTAGTCGTAAATGTAAGCCCAAAATTAGCATCACAATAAGGCCTTGCCGGTAATTCTACCAGAGCTGCCAGGTAAGGTTCTCATCTAAAAATTTACGAGTATGAAAAGATACTTTTTTTTAATCGCGTTGGGGCTTGTTGCTGCAAGCACTACCGCATTTGCTCAAACAAAATCAACCCAAAAGAAGGCCTCGAAGGCCAAAAATGAAAAGGTGCGGGTAGACACTTCTGCATGCCGCAGCATCGACCAATTCTTTACGGATGACATGATGAGGGACATGAGCCGTTCTTCTCGCTCATTTTACAACCAAGCGATGAAGATGATGCAGGAAATGCCAGATATCCAAGGAATGATCTCTTCTGAAGATTTTGCTGGTATGGATAGGTTCTTTTCTTCCGATTCGACGCAGCAGCGAAAGGGTATAAACAGAAAGGGAATGGCCGGAAAGCGTCCGCATATGCGAGGGAACCGTTTTACGATTACCACCGATTCTAGCGGAAATCAGCAATCCATCAAGGTGATTAGTAAGGACGGAAAAACTACCATTATTCGAAATGGGAAGGACACTACGTTTGTTGATGGTCCGTTTGTCCCAGAGCGTGATATGCCAAATATGAACTTCGACATGCTTGTACCTCCTTCTTTTGATATGATGCCCAATTTTGGAGGACGTGATTTTCAGGATAGGGACTTCGTCGTTCGTAGATCGAGGGGTGGGCTAGAGGCCGAATCTCCATCTGTTCAGGAAAATGATCTACTTGTAAAGAAGGGGATCGTTTCTTCTAAGGATATAAAGAGTAGGCTTGACGTTGAAGATTTATCTTTAGTGCAAAATCGAAAAAATGGTACGGTTCGTATCAGCTACGAGCTTGAGAATGCAGAGCAAAGCGAGCTGCAGCTGGTATCGCCTGAAGGAACAGTTGTAGAGAAGGTAACTCTGATAGGCAACGATGGCGAATTTAGACGCACTATAAAAATGGATAAAGCCTATGACTACGTATACGTTGTCATTTCGAATAGCAAGAAAGTGTCTGTAGGTAAGTTTTGGCTATAATTAGCTAGGTTATTTAACAGAGAAAGGGGGCTTTAAGCCCCCTTTTTTATTGCCCAAAAAGAACAAAGTGTGGATGGGTGACGTTAGTAGGTACAAGCGTTTAGCAATGAGAACAAAGTTGAACTTGGTCGTGTTTTTTGTGCTGCTAGCGGCTGCTTTTAGTGGGCGAGCTCAGGGCGAACTTGTGGCAGGGTATGGCCTTTTTTCATCGGTAGAGGTTGATAATACATTTTATAGCCCTAGCGTTTCTAAAATTATTACCCTTGATGAGCAATACAACTCCCATTCGGATGCGCTCGGTCCGTGGGTTATTGGCTATAAGCACGCTTTTGGACGGAACTTTGCCGTAGGCTTGCTCGGTGTTGTAGCCTCTATGCGGACTAACTATTTTGGCGGGAAAGATGAAAATGGTTCGGTTGTAGACACCAAGCAGCGCGTGTTATCAACCCAATACTCTACCTTAGTTCGAATGTACTATTCGTGGATAAATATTCGTAATCTGAATGTCTATTCGAGCTTAGCTGCTGGACTTAGCTATGAAAGTGCAAAAAATAGTACTGAAAGTAAATATCTGGATAAGTTTTCTCCTGCCTACCAAGCAAATTTGCTGGGAATTAGAGTGGGAAGTAAGCTAGGCGCCTATTTGGAGTTAGGCTATGGATATGCGGGTGTGGCAAGTGTGGGTTTAAGCCTATATCTTTAATAGGAAGAAGGCACCGAAAATCTCGGTGCCTTCTATATTTAGTAGAACTTACTTTCTGTCCAGTAAAACTACATTTTCTACGTGATGGGTATGCGGAAACATATCTACAGGTTGAACCCTTATTACTTCGTATGCTTCTCCTAGAAGGGCTAAATCTCGTGCTTGCGTAGCCGGGTTGCAGCTAACGTAAACAATGCGATTCGGTTTTGCTCTTAAAATGGTGTTGGCAACATCTTCGTGGATCCCTGCGCGTGGTGGGTCTAGTATTATAACGTCGGGCTTCCCATTTTCGGCAATAAATTTGTCGTTTAGAACATCCTTCATGTCGCCAGCGTAGAAGGTTGTGTTGGTAATTCCGTTTATTTCGGAGTTTACTTTTGCGTCTTCAATGGCTTCTGGAACATACTCAACGCCTACAACCTTTTTAGATTTGGATGCAACGAAGTTGGCAATTGTCCCCGTTCCTGTATAAAGGTCGTAAACAACCTCGCTTCCAGTAAGACCTGCAAAGTCGCGGGTTATTTTGTATAGCTGGTAGGCCTGCTCAGAATTTGTTTGATAGAATGATTTAGGGCCAACCTTAAATTTTAGTCCCTCCATCTCCTCTATGATATGGTCTTTCCCTGCGAAACAGATAACTTCTTGGTCGGTGATGCTATCGTTCCCTTTAGTATTAATAATGTATTGTAGCGAGGTAATCTGAGGGAATGATTCCTTTATATGGTTAAGTAGCGCAGTTCGTTTTTCTACATCTTCATAGTAAAAAACGACAATAACCATAACCTCGCCAGTTGAGGCTGTACGAATTATAAGGTTTCGCATTAGCCCAACTTGATTGCGAATATCGAAAAACTCGTAGCCATTGTTTATGGTGAAATCACGAACTGCAAGACGTATTGCATTGGATGGCTCAGCCTGTAGGTGGCATTTTGTTATGTCCAACACCTTGTCAAACATTCCCGGGATGTGGAAACCCAATGCATTTGGCTGGTGAATTTCAGCGCCTGCTTGTACCTCTTCAATGGTAATCCATCGTTTTGAAGAGAAGGTGTACTCCAGCTTATTTCTGTATTCGAAGATTTTTTCAGAGCCAAGAATAGGGCTGATTTCTGGGATGTGAACTTTCCCTATCCGGGTAAGCTGATCTACTACCTGCTTGTGCTTGTACTCAAGCTGGAAGTGGTAGGGAAGGTGCTGCCATTTGCAACCGCCGCATACGCCAAAGTGCTCGCAGGTAGCTGCAATACGGTTGGGTGATGGTGTAACGAGCTTGGTTACGAATCCCTCCATGTAGTTTTTGCGCATCTTGTTAACCTGAACGTTGACAATATCTCCAGGTATTACCTGTGGCACAAATACTACAACATCATTATATCTACCAATTGCTTTCCCTTCTGCAGCAATGTCTACAATCTCCAAATTCTCTATCGATGGTTTTCTTTTTCTTCCCACGGTAATCGGTTTTGTGAGCACAAAGATAGGTAATTAAGGGTGAAGAGGAAAGCCCAAGGAAATAATGGCTAAAGGATTGTGAATGGATGTAAAATATTGTAACTAAATATTGTTGTTGTTTAACAAATAACTTTTCAGCGAAGTTAGCATACGCACAAGGACTAGAAAAGGTCTCACAGTGTGGGGCTACATCTCACAAAAAATGATTTACAAAGTTTAAAGTACTCTTTAGTGTAAAGGTTTATTTTATGTTTTACAGCAAGGAAAAGTGGCGTTTGCTTGCATACAAACGTTTTACGTGTAGGTTACAAAGTGTAATGAAAAATATTTGTCAGGCTACTGATTTTTTAGTTGAAATCTTGTTTGATATTCGAAATTAAAGCTACATTTACGGCATCAAATCATACCGGTTTTCGGGAGGTAAGATGCAAACACGTTAGTTTAATATACTAAATACATACGACGATGGACGTAAAAAAATTGATGGCCGACCTTGAAAAGAAGCATCCAGGTGAAAAGGAGTTTCTTCAAGCAGCACACGAAGTTCTAGCTTCAATCGAGAACGTTTACAACCAACACCCAGAATTCGAAGCAGCTAAAATAGCTGAAAGAATCGTTGAACCAGAAAGAATTTTCACATTCCGTGTAACTTGGGCTGACGATAAAGGTAATGTACATGTAAACTTAGGTTACCGCGTTCAGTTTAACAATGCAATTGGTCCATACAAGGGCGGTCTTCGTTTCCACCCATCTGTAAACCTTTCAATCCTTAAGTTCTTAGGTTTTGAACAAACCTTCAAAAATGCACTTACTACACTTCCTATGGGTGGTGGAAAAGGTGGTTCAGACTTTGATCCTAAGGGAAAATCTGACGCTGAAATTATGCGCTTCTGCCAAGCTTTCATGCAAGAGCTTTGGCAATACATAGGCCCAGAAACTGACGTTCCTGCTGGTGACATAGGTGTTGCTGGTCGTGAAATCGGATACCTATATGGTATGTACAAGAAGCTTGCTCGTGAGAACACTGGTGTTCTTACAGGTAAAGGAATGGGCTGGGGTGGATCTCTTATCCGTCCAGAAGCTACAGGTTTTGGTGGTATCTACTTCGTTGAAGAGATGCTTAAAACTCGTGGAGAAAGCCTACAAGGTAAGGTTGTTTCTGTTTCAGGCTTCGGTAACGTAGCTTGGGGTGCTGCTCTTAAGGCTACTGAAAAGGGAGCTAAGGTGGTTACCATTTCTGGTCCTGATGGATATATTTACGATCCAGCTGGTCTTGATGCAGAAAAAATCAACTACATGCTAGAGCTTCGCGCTTCTAACAATGACGTGGTTGCTCCATATGCTGAGCGTTTTGCTGGTTCTAAGTTCTTTGCTGGTGAAAAGCCATGGAGTGTAAAGGTTGATATCGCTCTTCCTTGTGCAACTCAAAACGAGCTTAACGGCGATGATGCTAAGAAACTTCACGCTAATGGTTGTACTTGTGTTGGTGAAATCTCTAACATGGGATGTACTCCAGAAGCTATTGAGTTCTTCATCCACAACAAGATGCTTTACGCTCCTGGTAAGGCCGTAAATGCAGGTGGTGTTGCAACTTCTGGTCTTGAAATGACTCAAAACTCGATGAAGATGAACTGGACTGCTGAAGAGGTAGACGCTAAGCTTCATCAAATTATGCATAGTATTCATAGCGCTTGCGTTGAGTATGGAACTAAGCCAGATGGCTATATCAACTATGTTGATGGTGCTAACATTGCTGGTTTCATGAAGGTTGCTAAGGCTATGCTTGATCAAGGGTTAGTATAGTACATATTTAACGGTAATGATAGCCGCCTCGATTTTCGGGGCGGCTTTTTATTTATCTTTTTTGGAAATCTTATTGTAAAAAGAGGGTTTGTGTAAAACAAATCCCTCTAGAAATTTATTTTATCGTCTTTACACTTTTTTTAAGATCAAGCTCTTTTCCGTCTAAATAGTTTCCTTTGGATTCAAAGTTTGCGACTCTTTCGAAGAGAAAGGGTGATTTATTCCAGTGGAATGCGGGGTACTCTTTGTTGGTTTTTATTGTGTTATTTCTGAAAATTAGTCCATTGGTAGATTTGGCATATACCAAAGGAACGTCAAACATTTCAAATAGGTTGTTTTCTATAACTACTCCACTGTGAAAGTATTTTTTTTGCTCTTTTATATTAGGTATTTCGGGGTAGATGGAGATTACGGCGTTTGTGAATTGAAAGTAGTTTGTAAGTGCATTTAAGAATCGATTTCCTCTAATAATAACTTCTTTGCATGCTCCGGTTTCAAACCATCCGTTGCAATCTCCACAAAGTAGAATGGCAGAACCTGAGGTGTGGTCGAAAAAGTTGTTTTCGACAATGGTACGCTTAGGCGTGCTAAATAAGCTTCCTCTTGCACGGTTATTTCGGATAACGTTATTTCGGAAAACGACCTCTGGAGTCCATGTTAGATTTTCTATTCCAAAATCGTCTTTATCAGAAAGTGCCAACTTTATGGGCTCTACTACGGTTATTTCAAATATAGTAGCACCTTTATTCGTAGGTTTGTCTACTGGTTTTATTGCTGATATTGTATTTACCTTGTCAGAAACTTCCATTGTATTTGACTTGATAAACTGGATTTTGTCTCCTGGACGCCCCCATTCAAAACCCCAAGATTGTTCGTGCATGTATTTTGCTTGGATGGTACGATCGTTGATGCGTTTGATTACTTTTAGATAGGTGCCATGAGCATTTATAGCATCATCCATCATCCCTTCGTAAAGCCCATTTTCGGATACAATAATCCCCTTACAACCTGAAAAGTGTGTTGCGTCTGCTTGTGTTGTAAAGTAGCGAGGATCATTGTCTCCTTTAAGGCAGACGGAAAATTTATCCATGTAAATATTCTCGCACAGTTGGGCTAGCAGGCCCATTCCTTCGCTATAGTGTACTTGTACGTTGTAAAGTTTGGTATTAAGGTTATGCGACATGAAAATTCCAGGTGCTGGACGATTCCATGTGCGTAATGCAATAACAGTGTTAGGAATAAGTTGTGGGTTTTTCCATCCCTTGGCGAGAATTATGTTTGGGGCAATCTCTTTTACATCTTTTAAGTAAACGCTAATGTCGCTAGTGTTAAAAACTATATGGCGAGTTTTGCCTTCGAATGCGATGCCGCTATTGGGAGTCCAACGCCAGCCTTCGCCATATGCGTAAAATCGGTTATTCTCTATTTCATAGAGAACCCACGGAGCAATTTCAAGACGAATTGTTTGTGTTATGGTGTCATTCTCTAACACCTTCATTTGCTGTATATGAGGAGTCTCAAAATCAATGCTAAAATTCCTTAGTTCGCAATTTTTGCTCTCAATTAAGGCAACAGGAAGCATGCGTCCATGAAATATAAAGTCGGATCCATTTCCTTCAAAAGATATATGATCAAGATTTTCAGCAACAATTCCAACTGTTTTAGGATTCTCTTGATCGTGATTGGAGATGTAATAGTCTCGTTTTAAGGCATCAACTTCGTAAAAGTCGTAGCGTCCCTTAGGAAAGAAGATGACAACTTTTTTCCCTTTTATGCATTTGGCGCTATCTATTGCTTTTTGTATAGCCGTAGATGTATTTAGTCTAGAGTTAGGGGTTACCCCAAAGCTGGTGATGCGGATGGTATCTGCAACTTCTGATTGGGGTGATGCTTCGGTGCTTACTACTGTTGTTAGCAGTAGCGTGCTACAGATCAGTTTTTTGATAAATGGTAGTCTCATTTTTAGTTTGAGTGTTTTTAGGTTGAATCACGATTTTTCGATTAATGTAAATATATCGTTAATAGGATTATAATGGGCATTGACCTGTTCTTTTTGCACCCCACTAGTAGGGATGTTAACTGTTATTCTAGAAAGGATAGC
Organism: Alistipes sp. ZOR0009; assembly: GCF_000798815.1. NCBI lineage: Bacteria > Pseudomonadati > Bacteroidota > Bacteroidia > Bacteroidales > Rikenellaceae > Alistipes > Alistipes sp. ZOR0009. Next base: position 103,006 of record NZ_JTLD01000020.1, read on the forward strand.
CTATAGCAACATTTAGTATAAGGTTCTCCTTTCTCCATTCTTTTGATCTTAGATTGATCTTGTTAAATACCCAGCGTTCACCGTTAGGAAGGTATGGTTTTCTGATTGGTGTAGCAATATCAAATCGAAGAATAAGAAACGTCAAATCGAATCTAATACCCATTCCAGTTGATACGCCTAGCTGCTTGTAGAAACGGTTGAAAAGAAAGTTTGCGTTAGGTTGTCTTTCTTCATTTCTGAGAAGCCATACATTTCCAGCATCGATAAAGACAGCACCCTTTATTATTGACCAAATATTAGCTCTGTATTCTGAGTTTAATTCAAGTTTGATATCTCCGGTTTGGTTTGTTTGCTGTTTAGTATCAGGGTTTCTGTATTCTCCTGGACCTAGAGTGTAGGCTCTGAATCCTCTTAAGCTATTACTGCCACCACTATAGAATTTTTTTGTGTAGGGCAGTGCTTCCGAGTTACCATATGGTATTCCAACTCCTACATATATGCGGTTTACCCAGGTGTTTTTATTGTCTATTTTAATAAATGATCTGTAGTCGATAGTTGTTCTAGAGTATTGGGAGTAGGGAATTCCAAATAATTCGTTTTGCTGATATTTTTCTTTTCTACCTCCTTTAAAAAGATCGATAGTATTTCCTGCAAACTCCTGCGTTGCATTTAGGTAGTATTGATGCTTTTTATACGTTTGAAATTGGTTGCTATAGGTGAAATTGTATATAACACCTAAAATAAGCTGCTTGGTTAAACTTTGCTTGATTGAAGGGTTGGTGTTGATGATGCTGTCGACTCTGTTGGATAGGTTTGCAGGCCTCACAAGATTTATATTGAGAAGAGTTAGCTCATGTTCATCTTTTTCATGTTTTTTCCAGATGTATCCAAAACTTCCGTTTATTGAGTGTATGATGTAATCTGGCTGCTTACTGACGAGCTCATATCCAACAGTTGCCTTCGTTCTAGTGGCAACCGCCTGCATCCAATTGAATTTTTTGAATGGAGTAATTAATCTCGGCGAGTATATTGTAAAATCAGAAGCAAGGGTGTAGGTGTTATAGGCGGATTTGTTCCCTCCAATTTGAGTGTTGATTCCAGAGCTAGCGTTTAGTTCAAAAATTTCTGCACCATTAAAAATATTTCTATTTTTAATGGTTGCTTTTAATTCTGTGTTAAAATAGTTGTTTGATTTTGTACTAGTTGTAATGCCTAAGTTCAGCGTGTTTTTTTTTGCTGGTGTAAGGTAGAAGGTTGCATTTAGTTTTCCTGTATCCGATTCGTTAAACGTTAAGTTTACAAATTGAAATGCATCTAAGTTTACCATTCTGGTGAGGGAGCGGCTATGTAGTTTTCGGGTATAGAGTTCGCCTGTCCTGAATTGTATGGCATGCGCAAAAATCGATGGTCTATAACGATTTCGAGGGTCAATAACCTCAATGCCTTGCGTAATTATACCTTCTTTTGTTTGTAAGAGGCTGTCTTTTTGTATTGAGTAGGAGGGGTAAACTGTAATACGATCAATTCGGTAAGGAAGTACCGATTTTTCGGGCGCATCTTGTTTTACTTTTATGTAAATATCCACAAATCCATTGTGATTGCTGTCTACTTGAGCAACAATATAGTCAGGGTTGAAGTAGAAATATCCTTTCTGTTTTAAGATTTCATCTATTCTCCCTCGCTCTTCTTTGATTGTTTCAAGGTTGTAGTAGGCACCTCGCTTTAGTAGCGATTTTTTCTTTGTGTTTGAAATGATTAATGAGATTGGAAGAGTATCATTAGGGAAAATTATGTTACGAATCCGATACCTGTTTTGAACCGTTGTTTTGTAGGTAAACGTTGTGACCTTATTGGTTGTTAGGGAATCGCTTACAGTATTTGCTCTGAAAAAACCATTGTTTATTAAGGTGTTTTCGATGAATTTTTCGCTGCTTTGCATGTTGACCTCTTTTGCAAGGACAGGTGGTTCTCCCATTTTGTTTTTTATGATGTGGCGAAGCCCTTTTTTTTTCGGAGTATCTACTAAGTTGTAGAAAAAAAGTTTGACTCTAACTCCTAAAAACTTTTTATTAGGTTTAGGTCGTAAATCTTTTTGTATGGAAGACGCAATTTTTTGAGCCTCCTTGTTTTTTGTTGTAAAGACGATTTCTTGTTTCCCTAATAATGTTGACTTAGGAGGTAGTTTTTTTGTTGGACTACATCCGTATATGCCTAAAACGACCAGTATAACTAGTATTAATAGTCTCATTTTTTTTGATTTCTTTCTTTTATTCGTTTAAAAAGTTCTCGGAATTTATTGTAGTCCATAGTTAAGCTGAAGGTTAGCCCCGTTTCTACTACTTCTCCAGCTATCACAGCCTCATACTCATTTTTTCTGAATACTTTTATTCTGTATCGTCCGTCTTTTGTTAGCTTGTATTCTACAGCAACATCTCCTGCTATATTGTTTTTAGGAGCATTAGGATCCGCACTTTCTAGCTCAAAATTACTGCCAACATACACTGAAATCCTGTCTCCAATATTTTTAGAAATTCCAACACTTAGGTTAGTCTGGTTTTTTGATTCTCCTGTCGAGAAATCTTCTTTAGATTCTAGGTTAAAATCAAGATCAACGCCAGAAATAAGGTCATCTGCAAGTGAGTTTAACTGGTCGGTGAGTATTCTGCTGGCGCTCTCCCGTATGGTTGATTCTGCAGAACTACCTGCAAGGCTCACAAACGGATTATTTGCGACGAACCTTCCTAAAAGAAGGAGCGATGCAACTTGCTTCTTTTGTTCTGTCTCTTGTTGGTTTAATTCTTTGATAAGATTGAAAACATTGCCATCTAAAGCATTTTTTGATTCTTCTGGCATGTCTATTTTGAATGAGATATCGGGTTTTAGCATATCTCCTTTGACAATAAGGTATACCAGAAAATCTTGCTTTTGCTTATAGGTGCTTAGTTTGGAGGGATCGACATCTGTCATTTTGTCTGCCATTAAATCTATTGGTGCTGCTTTTACTTTGTAGCTCGCTGTTATATTTACGTCAGCATCGGTTGGTGCTCCTCTCCAGGTTATGCTGCTGCCTTCTTTTATGTCAAACTTGCGCTGCATTAATCCGTTAAAGTTTAGATCGTAATACCCTTTTTTTATTTCGTATTTTCCAGCAAAACTAAATTTTCCGCTAGGATCTATTGTTGCATTAAGTTTGGCATCGCCTTGCACATCAATAACATCTCCGCTGTTTGGGGATAGTCGAAGTACTAGCTCTGCATCCTTGTCGATGGCAATGTTTGCATTCAAATCAATCCCTTTAAACTTGCTTACTTTGGCGCTATCGGGTGCACTAAAGTCTAGAATCACGGTTTTGTTTATATTTAAGGAGTCCATAAATTCGACAACACCTTGGCTACTACTAACTCCTCCTGCTGATTCTGGTAGAATTATGGTCAGCTTTGATTTTGGGAGTATGGTGGTGGTGGCTGTTATTTTGGGGAGATTCGTATTTCCGCTAATTTTAGCATCTGCATCAATCCAAACCGGTCCGTATACAAGACTTTTTTCATTTTCTTTTTTGCGTACAATTTCAAAACCTCGAGAATTTATGGAAAGGTCAAGTTTATAGTCACGATAGTTGTTTGTTGCAATTAATCCATTGATTGTAAATCTGTTCTCGGATGAGTCTAAAATTGTAAATTTATTAAACTTGATTCCTTCTTGGGTAAATTGTATTCGTTCATCTTTGAACTTTACAAAGGAATTAAAAGGCGCAATCATTGCAGCTGTATTTTTTAAGTCGATCTCTCCATATATTTTGGGGGATATTGTTGTCCCCGAAATGAATGTATGACCAGATACTTTTCCAGATGGTTTTACGAAGAAACCTCCTGTTAGAGGTTCTATGAGTTTGATATTTAAATTATTAATATTTACAGAACTTTTGATTTCATTGGGGAATTTGGTTTGATAGGATGCCTGCATTTGAATATCATTGCCGTTTCCTATCAAGGATATATTGGCTCCAATCTCATTTTGATTTAGATTCTGAGCATTAATAGAAAGGTCTCCAAGTAAGTTTTTTTGAAAAACAGTGTTGGAAATGCTGATGTTAGCTGCTAGTATAGGGCTTGAATTTAGTTTGTGAATGGTTATTTGTCCATTTATGACTCCTCTGAAATAGGTTGTGTCTAAGCCTGCTATATTTGTTATAGTTTTAATTCTGAATTTTTCAAAATTAAGGCGAACTGGATTGTTTGTTTTTTTGTCAATACTTTCAGCACTAAGGTTTTGGCGACCTCTGCTTAATTTGAAATTGTGAATGAGTAGACCTGTCGTGTCAACTTCTATTTTATTTGCCGGATTCATTTCCCAGGAATCTCCGTTTAATATGAATTCAGGTGAAAAGGATGCGTTTATTTTAGTTTTATTGAAATTGAAATTTGCTCCTATTTGATATAAGGTTCCAATATATAAGCTATCTTGAGTTGTTAGGTTAAAGTTGAGTCGATCCTTTTTTTTCGAAAGTTCAATTTTAGGATTGAAGACGCTTATATTTCCTGTAATGAGTTTTTCTGCCCCAAATTTTATTTCACCTTCTCCATTTTTTAGATCAGAAACTAGTGTGCCTCGAGAAAAATCTATAGCTCCATAGCTGATTCTTGGGATACTACCGTCTATTTTTACCATTTCTTCAGTTGTGTTTAAGTCTGCTCGAATGAGGATCGGTTGAATTTCCTTGATATCAGGAAATATTTTTTTTAAGTTGTATGGGTGCTTGGTGCTAATAAGGCAAACAAATTCTTGAGGAACTATATTATTTTTTACTGGAGGCATGATGTTGGGAAGGTAGTTTGACAAGATATAACGAGATGCTTGCTCTATTTTAGATAGTTGGAAGTTACCAACAACAATGGCGTCTATAAAATCACTATTAATTTCTATGGATCTATTCCCTTTTTCTGCATCACACAGAACTAGTAGTGTGTCTATTTTTATTGATTTCCCACTGTTAGTTAGAATTAAGCTGTCTGTGTATACTTTAGCGCTTAGGCTGTCAATATCGAAATTGTTAAACTGGATATTTATATTCGACGCAATCGACATGGGCGTGGTCGAAAGGCCAATAGGTTGTAAATTAAGTTTTTTTAGGCATATTTTATTGTCAAAACGACTGTTGAGTTGATTAATAAGAACGCTTCCTTTTGAGGAAAGGGAGAGGTTTGTATCTGCAATATATAGTGCGTGATTGATTTGATTTTCTTCAATATTCCCATTAAGAGAGATATTCTGGTATCTGTATTTTTTTAGGTCTAGGTGGGGGAGGTTTATTTCAAAATTTGCGCTCCCATTTAGGGGTAACCCCGAACCTTTCACCCAACCGTTCAAAGCTACTCTTCCTATGGTGCTATCTTTCTTTACAATCTTTCCAAGGTTTATATCTCTAGTCTCAAACGCAATATCGTAGGCTAACCTTTTAGGATTACTAATGTTGCTTATTTGTGGTGATATCAATAGGTTCCCGTCAGGTGTCTCTGTGCTTATTTCTCCATAAAAACTTCTTGATGTTCCACTCCCTTTAGCAATAATTTCTATTTTTTGAGGTACTGAAATAATGTTGGGATTAATGAAATTGTTTCCTAAAGTTGAAATGTCTTTTTTTGATGTTCTTACTCTAATTTGATCAATTTTATAGGCAATCTGCTTGATATTAGGTAGCCCAGAGATGCTTCCTTGAATGTTTAAGGTTGTAGATGACCCTGTTTTACCTGTGAAATTTGCTATATGTATATTGGCAAGAGTTCCTTCTAGTTTTGTATTTATAAGAATACTTTGTCTTGAAAATGCTCTTGAAATACCCCTTTTTATGTTCTTGTTTAGGAGCAAGAGGTCGGCATAACCTAATTTCAAGGTGTCAACTAGCAGCTTTACTGCTATTTTCTTGCTGTCAGTTGAAGTTGCTAATGGGTTAAAGTTGCTTATGGAGGATATTAATTTTAAGGATGAATGTTGTGTTGCTATTGCTAGCTTATTTATGGATAATATTTTATTGTTAAGATTTAGATCTAGGCTCATTTTTTTTAATGCTAATCCGCTTCTTTCTTTGAAGGAAAAGTTGGATATGTATACATTCCATATTGGTGGTGTATATTTGATATTAGTGGCTTGTAGTTGAATATCTCTAAATCTTAAGTGATTTTGGTCAAAACTTTTGTTCTTGTTCTTTTCAATATTGTTGTCGTATTTTATTTCGTTGTCTTTAAGTATTATATTTTTTGCTGATATATGCCAAGGCCTTGATTTGTCGCTGCGCACATTTTTATCTGCTGTTAATTCTTTTCTTGTATTTATCGAGTATGTTATGTTTGATTTATTAAGATATATGCTCTCAATATCGACTTTATTTAGGGCTGTATTGATGTTTGTTCTTATGATAGATAAGCTATTTGATGCAATTGAGGTGCTATCTTTTTTTATGTTATTTTGATAGTTTAATCTATTAATTATAAGGTTACCTGCTGAGTGTGTGTTGTTTTTTGTGTTAATGTGTAAGTTGTTTAAACGCAAGTTATTAATATGGGTGATGTGGTTTATATTCTTATATCTATTTTGAAATAGTATTCGTATGTTTTTTAGTTCTATTTTGTTTGTAATAATATTAAAATTGCTTTTATCTTTCGTTTCGATTTTATTGTTGTTTTTATTTGAAAATGCATTTAAAATAAACTGATAGTTAAAGCTACTGTCATGTGTAGTGTTATATATTTTGCTAGTAAATGAGTCTATTTCGATGTTGGTTATTTTTATGTGTTGTGTTATAATTGATCTTAGAATAATATCAATTTTTGCTTTCTTGCAATGTAAAATGGTATCTTTGTTTTTGTCAGCAATAAGTATATTGTTTATTTCTATACTATTTAAATTGCGTATAGCCAAGCGATCTATTTTTATTTCGGTTTTTAACTTTGTAGAGTAATATGCTGCAATCTTATGTGATATACTTGTTTGTATTGCTGGGGTGAAAATAATTAGTAATATACTTAGTATGAGCAAAACAACCGTAAGCACCAATAATCTGGTGATGATTTTAAATATTCGTCTGTATATGGAATTTTCGTTACTCAATAAATGTAGTTTAGTTATTATCTAACACTATTTTTGGGGTAGTTGTTTACTTGCAGGTTTATCTTTAGTCTTTTTACGGCAA
>NZ_JTLD01000021.1 GCF_000798815.1 Alistipes sp. ZOR0009
GCGGACGTTTTTGCAGGGGTGAAAATGCTCCAGCAAACTCTGCGGACGTTTTTGCAGGGGTGAAAATGCTCCAGCAGACTCTGCGGACGCCAATACAGGGGTGTATTTGCGACAAAAAAAAGGTAAACTTATAAGTGCATAAGCAACTATAGTAATCCAGCAGCGTTGAAGGAACTGAAGGGCTGTATTGGCGGCTTTGCCTTTACCTTGTAGCAGATGCTCCCTAAATTTATTTGCTACAACCTTTGGCCGTAAGTTTATAGGCTATAAACCTTATACTTAAGTTTGGCGAAAGTACAATGCCCTATGGCAATCGTATATTTTGATGAAAAAGTTAAATAAGACTGTAAATAAGTATTAAATTCGCCACTGAAATGCTTGCAGGCGTAGCCTGTAAACATATACCCATAACCATTATATAACGTAACCTCAAGTGTAAGCTATAAAATCATCGAACAGTACTTTACCTTATGGTAAATTTTATGAGTCTAGTGACCTTTTAGCAAAAGTTTTGGGATTAGTATATAAGGGCGATTTATTAGATATACGCGAGTTAATTGCAAAAAAAAAATATAAACCAGTAATACGGCAGGAATGTTTATACAATTTTTACATGGAGGTGACGAGCATAAACCAGAAACTCAAGATTATATTAGTTGGAATTATCTTGAGCATAAACGTAAATTTATAAAAATTCAAGGCGAATATATTTCTAACTATTACAATCAACCAGAAAAGAAAGTTGCTGAATTAAATTTATGGTGTGAATGGGAACCTCAATCAGTAGTTATTAAAGAGTTTGAATGTAGTCAATCAAAATTATTTCCTAAATATTTGTTTAATCCATATTTTGATTTGTCTGCAAGTTTAACTAAGCATATTGACTATTCTTTTTCAGAAAAGGTAATAAAAAAGCTTATTTCACTGGGAATCCCAGATTCAATTATCAACAATATGAGAAATATTGTTAAGGATGGGGAATTTTATGATTCTGAAAAACAAACTCCTAAAAGACTATCTCTTAAAAAATTTGAATATGCTTTTAAAAATATAACAAATGTATCGAATGTTTTTAGCAAATATAAAGAGCAAATATTGAATGCATCAAAAAATTACTACAATAGACAAAATACAGATCCATTTATATTTGGAGAAAATTTTAATTATTTTGTTTGTAGACAAAATTCGAAAAAAAGTTTTACAAAATTGACTGAACTTAAAGCTGGTGATGTAATTTTATTTGGATCGAACAAGAATAAATGTGATTTTATTCTTGATACAGTTTTTGTCGTTTCGGATAAACCTCCAATTATTTATTGTCCAACAAATTTTGAGCATACAGTAAAAAAAGAGATTTCTGATGAATATTATAACATTTCTTTTGTTTCAGCATTTTCAAAATTTTTGAATATTCAACGAATAAGTCAACCTAACAAAGGTTTTAAATTATATTTTGGTGCAACTTATGATAATCCAATAAATGGTATGTTTTCTTTTACACCTGTAATGTTACATGAAAAAAATAGCAAACGAGGGTTTAAGCGACCAAAAATCAAAATAGAAGATCATATCAAAGATAGGTTAAATACTAATTTTTTTGCAACTGCTTTAAATGATAGTGAAAAAACTAAAAAACTATGGGAGGAAACTGTAAAGCAAGTATTGACAGACGGTCAAAAATTACTGTTGGGAACTAAATTTGCAATGCCAATAAATAAAACTAAACCTGATTATCAAATTCCCGATAATGTTGTTGTTAGTGGGAATAGCTGTATTCCCGAATTAGATGAAATTGATGATGATAATTAATGCAATTCTAAGTTTGAATCTATAATCATTTTTATATATACTAAACGTTGGGTATAATAGAACTAAAATGAATCACCAAGAACAATTTTATAAAATGACTAAAGGAGATGTAATAAAAGGGGAAAAAACAGATCATCCAATTGTCTTTATTAAAAATGATGTAGATGATCAATTTATTGGGTGTATGATAACTCACTCTAGTAGTGATTTGTATCCGAATAATATAGGACTCAAGTCAGCACATTTTTTTGAAAAAGACGATGAGGGAAATGATTGGAAGATAAAATATGATAACTCATATTTTGTAGAACTATATCTTATTAAGAGAAATGATTGGGGGCCATATAAAATAAAAGGGCGATTAACACAAGATGGAGTTGAATTTGTTGAAAAATATTTGAAAGGTAAAACCCCAATTTGGTGGAATGAATATAATAAAAAGTAAAAGTCTTTTGCACAATCGAGTAGGTAGCCCACACTATCCGAAGTTTAGATTAAAAGCACTAAGCACGAAGGAGTTTGTATTCCGTCGAATATAATTAGCAGCTTTTGACTACCGTAAAACGTAAAAAAAAGAGAACTGTATAAAAGAGTTATGGTATTTGCAGATAAAAATAAGTTGTGGTTATCGAAAGGCCACAATATCTTCTATCAAACCAAAAAAACTATTATACCTCCTTATATACAAAACCAAAAGTGCCTCCAATCGGAGGCACTTTGCGTATTATACACCTATGTAGGTTAATGTTTTTGGTGTTTGGGGGCTGGCTATAGCGATAGGTGGAGCGCTAGCCCGACGTTGTTTCTATCTATAAGGGTGGGGCCAAAGGTTAGCTTTCCCTTATTGCTCTCCTTACCCATTTTTCGGATAAACGAAATGGTTTTTCCTCGCGATGTCACTATTTTTCCGTAGGTGTAGCCAATGGCAAGGGCCAACGGGTAGTCGCTAAGCCAATGCACGCCGTTGTTCATCATCGACAGGCCAATAAGTCCGATAACGGAGTAGCCAACGGGGCGTATCCACCTTATTTCGGGATAGTTTTCGGCGTATATGGTAACGGAGGCCATGGCGGTGGCCAAATGGCCCGATGGGAAGGCGTCGTGGTTGGGCACATCCGATTGGTAGTGCGAGGTGCTGGGGAAAAGGTGCCAATCGCCCGTTCCGCTTTCGGTTTTAAAGGGGCTTTGGCGTCCCGTAATACGTTTAATAAGCTGTACGGTTACTCCCATGGCAATATAGCCTTCGGCAATTTGCGATGCGGTAAGTATGGCCCTACTATCCTTGCAAATTAGCCCTTTGGTCAGCACGCCAGCTGTAAAGGCGATGGTTGGCCATCCCTCTCCTATATAGTAAAGGGTAGAGTTTAGGTTTTGCGGAAGGTCCATCATGTTAACCCTAGTACCGCCAACATTAAACTTAATGGCGTTGGCAAACTTACGCTCGTTGCTAACTCCGGCCCATCGGCTAAACTGCTGCACGGCGTCCATTGCCTGCCTGTCGAAGGTCATAAGGATGGCGGTGGTGGCAGCCAGCGCGCCCACGGTAATTAGCCCCTTCTTCTGTACGGTGCGTCGTCCAAATTCGCACCAATCCTTAGGGATGTTGGTAATAAAGTGATATCCTTTTGGCGATTCGTAGGTGATTTGGGTAGAGTCGTTAACTTGGATGGTTGTTGTAGGTCGCGATTTCTTTGCGAGGGTGCTGTCGTTGGCGCTAACGGTGCGGGCAGATACTGCCGTGCTGTCCTGCGCCGATGCCATCCCTACGTGGATAAAAAGGAGAATGAGTGGCGTTAAAAGTAGCTTGTTCATGGTACTATACGTAAACGGGTATTTTGTTTTGTTTCTGTTGCTGCTTGCCCTTCTGCCTTCGGCGATGGGCGTTTTGGGGTATCAAACCCGCTGCGTTGGCTTCGGTATTAGTCGAAGTAGGCGTTAATGCCAATCCCCAGCACGAGATTTTGCGTGGCATCGCGGGTATCCCTAAAGGAGGAGTAGGTGGGAACTCCTGCATCAATGTTTTCTATTTCGGCGTAGCGGGGGCGAGCAAGGCTCATGGAGTAGTCGGCAAAAAGGCGAAGCCCCATGTTGCGCGATAGCATTGTTACCGTGGCAATGCCCGTTTCGAAGCCCCAGTGCCTGTCAATCTTCGATCGGTAGCCAACAATCTTCTCTGGATTGGCGGTACCGGGTACCTTCTTTTTTACAAATAGTATTTCGGATGCCGATGATGATGCGTAGCCACCAAGCAGCTTGGTGTTTAGGTAAAATCGGCGCGAGATGGGGTACGAAAAGTAGGGTCCCACAAAGATATGCGTTACCGACATGCTGCCCGGCTGCACGTAGTCTACCTGCGACTTGAAGTTGGGGTGGGCATCCAAGAAGGAGGACTCGTTAAGCTCCAGTGTACTGGTATTAATGGATATCTTACCGCCAAAGCCTAGGTGGGGCGTTACGAAGTAGGCTCCTTCGGTACCCACATAGAATCCCAAATTTAGCTCTATGTTGGTGTCATCCTCCAGCTCTATTACGTTATTTAAAACGGAGTATCCCGAGCTGATATTCCAGAAGGTAGGCTTAAAATCGGTGGGTGGCAGGTCTTGACAAATGGCGCGCGAGGATAATCCCTTATTTCCGTAGATAAGATCGCCGAAGTAGTATCCTAGGTTAGATGATAGGATGCCAATACCAGCGCCGGCGGCCACATCCGAAAGCCAGTGCTTGTTGTTCATAACCCGCCCCATGGCAATGGAGGTAGCTGTAGCGTATCCAAAGATGCTGTAAAGCGGGCTTCGGGTTACCCCATACTCCTTATGGAGCCAAGTTGCCAGGGTGAAGGCCATTGCGGTGTGTCCCGAAGGAAAGGAGTTGTTGGCAGAGTGATCGGGGCGCCACTTATGGATGGTTCCCTTTAGGGTATTAACCGTTGCCCCCATAATGGCTGCCGAAAAGCCCGTTGATACGGCTAGTCGGCCCCACGAGCTACGTCCATCTACCCCAAACGCTTTTAGCGCGTAGGTAAGTAACCCCGGAGCGTACTGCATGTAGTCGTCGTAGCGGTAGCTGAATTGGGGAATATTGTAGTTGCGGGCTGCCCTAACGTAGTCGTCGCTTTTGCACGAGAGTGCTGCAAACGTAAAGATACCAGCAGGAATGTAGGTTAGCTGAAATGCTTTGCTGGTTGTAATTCGTTGAAACTGATTTTCCAGAGGCTCTTTAGCGAAGGCATCGGGAAAGGAGGGATATCTTATCGCGGTGCGCGTTGTGTCGTAAGCTGCGCGGTGGTACAGGCTGGCATATTGGGCCGTCAAATTTGTTGGAAATAGCAAAAGGGGAGTAAATAGTGCGTTTAGCAATAGTAATCTTATAGCTTTCATTTGTGGTGATTTTGTACGTGGTATGTGCTCCTTATTTCCTCTAGGTTCTACACCTTTCTGCCAAAAAGTGAATGGCAAAAGTAGAATTCATTTTGGCAGATGGATAAACCCTAATGTTAATTTATAGAGATATTTTTTGTAGAATGTACTGGTAAAATAGCTTAAAAAGCGTTTCTAGTGTGAATAACATGCCCAATTGCAGGGGGGCGTAAGGTTGGGCTGGATAAAAAATAAACGCTTTCCGCTATTTATTGTAGGGTAGCATCTCATCGTGTTGGTAATAATTATATATTTGAGGCTCATCCGAAGCAAAATGATTCTATTCAATCGTTTTATTCTTCTTTACAACACCTCCTACAAGGGGCTATTCGAATGCTTGATGTGCTAGCGTTCGCCCTTTCTGCATGATCATTTTTCCTTGGAATATTTTTCTAACCATATAACCTATTTCTTATGTTTTCAGCAAAAACGTATATCGAACGCCGTAGGCGTCTGCAAGCCGATGTTGCATCTGGTATTCTCCTATTCTTGGGCAACGACGATTGCGGCATGAACTATGCCGATAACACCTACCATTTTAGGCAGGATTCCACTTTCCTATACTTCTTTGGCTCCGACTATGCGGGGCTTTCGGCCATTATCGATATCGATAACGATCGGGAAATCATCTTTGGTGACGAGCTAACCATCGACCATATTGTTTGGATGGGCACGCAGCCCACCATCCGCGAGAAGAGCTTACAGGTTGGCGTTAATCTAACCATGCCGCTCTCTTCGCTCAAAACCTACATCGACGAGGCTATCAGAAAAGGACGTAAGGTGCATTTCCTTCCTCCATATCGACCCGAGCATCAGGTTAAGCTGTTCGAACTAACAGGGGTTAACCCTGCCGAACAGGCATCGTTGGCGTCGTTGGATTTTATTAAGGCGGTGGTAAACCAACGTAACTATAAATCGGACGAGGAGATTGTACAGATAGAGGATGCGGTGAACATATCTGCCGAGATGCACCTGCATGCCATGCAAATGGCCCGTCCGGGGATGAAGGAAGCAGATATTGCTGCAGCTGTTACCAGCATTGCGCTTGCTAGGGAGGGGAACTTATCGTTTCCGGTTATTGCCACCATCAACGGACAAACGCTGCATAACCACTACCACGGAAATACTCTGAAGGATGGCGATATGCTGCTGCTCGATGCTGGTGCCGAGAATAGGATGCACTATGCTGGCGACCTATCGTCTACCATTCCGGTATCGAAATGCTTTAGCGATAGGCAACGAAGCATTTACCAGATAGCGCTTAATGCCCACCAAAGTGCAGTGGCCGCCCTTAGGCCCGGTGTTGCCTTTAGGGATATCCATCTGCTGGCCGTAAAAGCTATTGTTGATGGCATGAAGGAGCTTGGCCTTATGAAGGGCGACGCTACCGAAGCGGTAAATGCGGGTGCGCACGCGCTATTCTTCCAGTGTGGCTTGGGGCATATGATGGGGCTAGATGTGCACGACATGGAAAACCTGGGAGAGGTTTGGGTTGGCTACAACGGAGAGCCAAAGAGCACCCAGTTTGGGTTAAAGTCGTTGCGCCTTGCCCGTAAGCTCGAGCCAGGATTTGTGCTTACCATCGAGCCAGGTGTTTACTTTATTCCAGAGCTTATTGATATGTGGAAGGCAGAAAAACGCTTCGAGCAGTTTATTAACTACAGCGAGGTGGAGAAGTATCGCGACTTTGGAGGGCTACGCAACGAGGAGGATTTCCTTATTACCGCCGATGGTGCCCGCCGCCTAGGTAAGCATGTACCCATTACCATGGAGGATGTTGAAGCGATGCGCTAGCATTTAGCGGTTACACCATCATTTACGTTAGGAGTGGAATTTTCGATACTACATTAATACGAATAGTATGAATAAGATAGTTAAGTTGGCTGTGTTGCTTATCCCTGCGCTGCTTTGGCAGAGTAACCTGTTGGGATGTACCGTTATTGTTGCGGGGAAAAAGGCAACGGTAGATGGTAGCGTACTGAATTCGCATACCGACTGTGGCGCCGATTGCCGTATTCGGGTTGTTCCGGGTAAAAAATATCCGAAGGGAGTGCTTGCACCCGTGTATTACGGTATCCAGCGTGTAGATCTTCCTTTTGGAAACGATGGCGAGGTATTGGGGTATATTCCTCAGGTGGAGCAAACCTACTCCTACTTTCGCTCTGCCTACTCGCACATGAATCAGCACCAGCTTTGCATTGGCGAAAGCACCTTAAGCCAAAGGGACGAGCTGCAGGTGGCCAAAGGCGAGGGAAAGCAGATAATGACGGTGGAGCAGGCGATGATTTTTGCGCTGGAAAGGTGTAAGAAGGCCGAAGATGCGCTTGCCCTTATTACTTCGTTGATGGAGAAGTATGGGTTTCTTCCATCGTGCGGACCCGAAAGCGAATGCCTAACCATTGCCGATCCCGACAAGGTTTGGATTCTGGAGCTCTTTAGCGTAGGCAAAGGATGGACGCCCGAAAGCGGAAAGCCCGGGGTGATATGGGCTGCCCAGCGTTTAGCCGACGAAGATGTTGCCATAATTCCCAACTGGAGCATCATAAAGGAGATTGATCTATCGCAGCCAGATAGGTTTAAGGCCTCGTCGAACTACATGAGCGAGGCGATTGAGCGTGGTTGGTACTCTCCTAAAAGCGGAAAACCCTTCATTTGGCAAAAGGCGTATGCCCCCATCGCCAGAGAGTGGGCAACCAACCGATTTTGGCTTTTTGCGAACACCTTTAAGCCCAGCGAAGCTAAAATCCCAAGCCGAAAAACTACCGATGCATACGGTATGCTCGATCAGTACCCCCAGTTTGTCGAAGATCTAGACCTGTATCCAACATCCTTTACGCCAGATAAGAAGGTTACCGTAAGGGATATTATGGATTTTCAGCGCTCTACCTTTACTGGAACCATCTACGATAAGGAAAACGATCCGTCGTGGTACTATATGGGCAAGGATGGTAATGCGGTGAAAAGCAAGCTGGCAACTCCATTCCCCACAAGGGAAATGCAGCGACTTTTTAAGACAACTCGCCGCCGTGCAGTTGCTCGTCCCGATGGCGAATATGGCATGGTTGCCCAGCTAAGAGGATGGCTGCCCAACGAGGTAGGTGGTGTATACTGGGTTTTCCAAGATAATGCCTACACGTCTCCCTATCTTCCAATATTTGCAGGGGTAACGGCTGTTCCGGCTAGCTATGCAACCTATAATCCCAATAAGGTGGAGGATAACTCTGCACGTTGGGCCATAGATATGGTAGATAACCTGCTATACCTAAACTGGCAGGATGGGAAGCAGGATTTGGCGGCTGCGCGCAGGCCTATGGAGGATCGTTTCTTTGAGAGAAACGCTCAGGTGGAGAAGGAGTATGTGGACTTGAAGGCGAAAAATCCTAAAAAAGCGCAGGAGCTGCTAAATGCTCATTGCGCCGAGTGTGCCTCGCAGATTATGGATACCTACAAGGAGTTACGCAATACGCTTTTGGTAAAGTACTCGAATAATAAGAGGTAGTGCGCCGATTATTTTGTGGACTATTGTGTGAATTTATTAGCAATTTTGTAACTTCATCTCCATATTATAAACCAAACTTGACGAATATGAACAGCATTAAAGGAACAAGAACAGAGCAAAACCTTCTTAAAGCATTTGCCGGAGAATCTCAGGCTAGCCGTCGTTACAAAATGTTTGCAAAGAAGGCGCAGGAGGAAGGGTACGAGCAGATTGCCGCCATTTTTAATGAAACAGCATTGAATGAGGACGAGCATGCGCGTATTTACTTCAGCTTCCTAGAGGGTGGAATGGTAGAAATTACGGCTTCTTACCCAGCTGGTGTTGTTGGTACTACTGCCGAAAATTTGGCAGCTGCTGCAGGTGGCGAAGAGGAGGAGTGGAGCGTTCTTTATCCTGAGTTTGCCCGTATTGCAGAAGAGGAGGGTTTCAAGAAGATTGCTACTCACTTTAAGCTTATTGCTGCGGTGGAAGAGACACACATGAAGCGCTATCGTAAGCTTCAGCAGGAGGTAGAGGAAGGAAAGGTTTTTGAGAGAGAAGAGGATATTGATTGGGTTTGCCGCGAGTGTGGGTATCACCACAAAGGGAAGAAGGCTCCTAAGAACTGTCCAAACTGCCAAAAGTCTCAAGCTTACTTCGAAGAGTATAACGATAACTACTAGCAGATATAAAAAAACGAAAAGGCTGAGTATTCTCAGCCTTTTTGCTTACAACCTAATTGTATGAGCGTAAATAGACACGTTGGAATTGATCTGCTGAGAATTATTGCTGCACTTGGGGTGGTGTTTGTGCATGTTTCATCGCCATTTGTAATTAAAAACATGAAGCAGGTTAACGACCTGTTTTGGGCTGGTAATCTTTTCGACTCGATAGGTCGGCTCAGCGTGCCAATATTTGTGGTTATAAGCGGCTACTTCATCTTAAAACCTATTGATGATCTGCGTGGGTTTTACAGCAAGCGCTTTACCCGCATTCTTTACCCATTTTTTGTGTGGTCGGTAATCTACCTTCTTTGGGCTTGGTTGTTCGACGGAACTCGTACCTCTAAAATATGTGAAGGCATTTTGTGGGGGAAACCATACTTTCATCTTTGGTTCTTGGGGATGCTCATGGGGCTTTACGCCGTGGCTCCGCTAATTGCCGACTTGCGTAGGCGTATCAGCTCGCGCAGCTTTTTGATGGTTGGCCTCGGTGCTCTCCTATTTGGAATGGCCATCGAATCGTGGAATGGCTATGCCGGAGCACGAACATGGGTAGGCACATGGTGGTTGTCGTACGTTGGTTACTTTATGGTTGGCGCCTCTCTTCCCGATTTGCGCGCGTTGGGCAATCGCCGCTTTGCGTTATTATGTACCGTAGCGGTTTCTGTGCTCTCCATTTTTATTTTAACGGGATGGCTCTTTGCGCAAAAGGAGTACTGCTGGTATTTCTACAGCTACTTGGGTCTTCCGGTTATCGTTGGATCAGTATCTTCGGTTTTGCTATTCGTAAACCTTGAAATTCGAGGCTATGCTTTTATCTCAACCGTGTCGGAGCTATCGTTTGGGATATACCTATTTCATATGATCCCCCTAAACGTTATAAAGAAGTACTGGAATGGAATGCTGGTGGAGAATCCTTACTGGAATATCCTGCTGGTTTCGTTGGTGGTGTTTACCATTTCAGCAATTGCCATGTGGGGCGTTTCTAGGGTTAAACCAGTTGCCCGGCTGGTAATGTAGTGGTGTGGACAGGTAGTATCACAAGCAAAGGCGGCAGAATGAAACCATTCTGCCGCCTTTGCTTTTTATGCCGAGGGTTTTTCGCCAAACTCGATGGTCAGGTTGTAAATCGCAGCGTGCGAATCGTCAATAACTGCCTCGTTTTGTGCCATCATTGCTTTGATGGTTGAGCCAATTTGTGACTGAATCTCATCAATTGCCTCCTCCTCGCTTTCTGCTTCGACAAAACAATTGGGAATTGATGGTGCCGATGCGATGTATTCATTCTCCGATATCTTCTTAACTAGAATTTTAAATGTTAAGTCTTTCATGGCAAAATATTTTATTTGATGTAAAGTAGCGACACTGGTCGGTAGTCAATTTCCTCGTTGTTATAGTAAACGTGTTCGAGGTATAGTCCAGACGGTGGCGCCGTGTACTTTGCGGGTTCGTTAGAGTAGCTATCGAAAAAGGATTGTAGCTTCCGCTCCGTAATATTTCCTCGTCCAACTTCGATAAGTACTCCTACCATTCTACGCACCATTTTCCAAAGGAAGTGGGAGCCTACAACGTGAATAACAATAGAATCGCCCTCCTTGTAGACGTTTACGCTCTTAACCTCCACCTTGGTTGAGGTTGTCTCTGAATCTTTGTCTCCAAACGAACGAAAATCTTTCAAACCAACCATTTGCTGGGCTGCATGGTGCATATCTTCCATGTTCAGATAGTCTTTCACCCAGTAGGCGTATTTTTTTCCAAACGCCGTTTTGCGTTTCGCAATGTGGTATACGTAGCTACGTGCGGTGGCATCGTAGCGCGCATGGAACTTGGCGTCTACCTCCTCTACATCTATAATGGCAATGGATGCAGGTAGGTTATCGTTGAGCTTAAATCGGATTTGCATGGGTGAGAGCTTGGTGTTCACATCTAAATGTGCTACCTGCCCTAGTGCATGTACTCCTGCATCTGTGCGGCCAGAGCCGTACAGCTCAAATTTATCTGTTTGAAAAGCTTCGCGGCAGGCATCCATTATCTTACCTTGGATAGATGAATGTCCTTTTAGGAGTTGCCAGCCGTGATATGCCGAACCGTCGTATTCTAGTGTTAGCTTAAAGCGCGCCATTATTAAAAATTTGGATCAAAGGTAGGGAGAATGAATTGATTTGCGAAAGGTTATTTGCGGATAGGCTTCTCTAGGCCTCGAATGGCGTTGCAAGCTGCCCGTTGAATGGAAAAGGCTTGAACCTAACTATAGATTCAAGCCTTCCTTATTTTTATTCGGTAGCAGAATGTTGCCTTAAAGTTGGCAATCGGCTATTTAGTTGACGAAGGCTTTTTGCCTGCGCTTCTGATGTTAACGAACTTGTTTAGTATGTCGAACCAGAATGGGGCGCCAAGTGTAATGGCGGCGGCAGTAAACATCCAGCCAATAAACGACTTTACAATTAGGCTGAGAATGAAAAGAATTTTTCCTTTCACATCCTTTTCATGCTTTAACCCTTCGGTAATGGTGGGCTGAGTCCATCCCATTGGTATGCCAACTGTTGTCATGCTGCGGTATAGCGAATCACCCTGCTGCTGTGCTGCGATTGACATGTTTATGGTTTCTTGTACGGATGCTGCAGCATGAGCACTGCTGGTGTCGAGCTTACTTTTTATGGAATCGAGCTTCACTACGGTTTGCTTGTATAGCGTACTGTCTTTAGCCACCTTCGCTGCCGTGGTTGCAAGCAATTCTGCCTGTTGTGGGTTATCTTTTAGGTACTTTGTAATGGCAATGGTGTCTGCATTAATTCCGACGGTTAGCGCTATTGCTGCTATAATGGTAATAATTCGCGTTTTCTTTCGGTATGTTCCCGTTAGCCTATCCATTGCATCTTCATACCAATGCTCAATTCTCGTTTTTAGCAGGTCTATGTTTTTTTGTACATCCTGGCATTCGTCTATGGCCTGTAGCATGTAGCGTCTTAGGTCGGCGGGGATGATGGTCTCTTCGGAGAGAATGGCCTCGCGCAGCCTCTCGCAGTTGAAGGTTAGTCCTGCGTCGGATTTTTGCTGGCTCTTTACGTAATTCTGGTAGATGATGTCGAAAAGAGCAGCGGAAAAGACGTTAGCAGGAATGAAGCTGGCAATTCGTCCCTTCATGGTAAGGCCGTCTACAAGTCCATGGTTAATTATTTGGTCGCCAAGCGTACCTCCCTGGGCGGTGTTAAACGAATCTTTTATCCACTTATTAAGGCTTGCCGCTCTTAAGTTCTTCGCTTGCGCTACTATCTCCACTATGGACGTGCAAATCACGCTTAGGATAAAGTAGATGAAGGCTAGTCCAATTACAAGATCGAGTATCCCAAAGTTTGTCATGAGTTAAGTTTTTGAAGAGGTTGTTTTGTTGCTATATTGTGAGTCATGAGAAATTTGTTTAATCAATTTGTTGAGGTGTTACTGGTCGGCTTATCAGAGGTTTATAATATTTTGGTGTTTTTTCAAATTGTTATATTGTTGCAATTTATGAAAATAATAATTAAATCGAAAGCAATTATAATCGGGGGATTATTAAAAGGTTTATTCTATCTCACAGCATCTTAGCCACAAGACTGAATCCTGAATAGTTTGAATGATCTTGTAGAAATAAGCAAAAATGAGTGTGATTCACGAAGAAAAACTTCTTATTGAAAATGTGAGAAGGGGTGATAAGCATTCGTATGAGGTTCTTTTTCATAAGTACTTCAGCGAATTGTCTCTCCTTTCTTATCGAATTGTGCGCAATAAGGTTGTTGCAGAGGAGATTGTGCAAGATTTTTTTGTGAAATGTTGGATTAAACGGGAGGATCTTTGGATATCGACCAGCTTCAAGGCATATTCGTACCGTTCTGTATATAATTTGTCGCTTAATTTTATCCGAGACAATAAGAAATTCACCTCATTAGAGAATGTTGGTGCTGCTTTTGTTGATGAAAGTGAAATGGGTGATGACTATTCATCAGATAACACCCGGTTACAAGCAGCAATCGAATCCCTGCCACCCCAATGTCGTCGAATTTTTACGCTTATTTGTGTTGAGGGATTGTCTTACGCCGAGGTAGCGGAGGAGCTGGGGCTCTCTGTTAATACAATAAAGGTGCAAATGAGTAAAGCTTACCGGTTGCTAAGGGAAAGCCTCTCGGTACATTCTATTATTTACTTGGCTATAGCTTTTATGGTATAGCATCGTTGTGCGATGCTGACGTAAAGCGCTTTTTATTCTGCTTTTTTACCTATCGTTAATATTTTTTCAAAAAAAATCTATTTGCAGTAATACTTTTTGGGGAAGCGTGTGTCTTTTCGGTAGAAAAAAGGATGCATGGAAAGAATTGATCTCCCCGAAAAGGATTGGAATTACATTATTGAACGAATCGATAGTGATGTTTCTGCCGATGATTTAACGTTTCAGGCTTGGTTGTCGGAAGTGGAGGTTCGACGGGTATTGTATGACGAGCTTTTGCTTATTCGCAGGAGCTCCTCCTTCTCCTCTTTTTCTGGTGAAAGGTATAAGAAGCGTGCTTGGGCGACTATTCTTGAAAAAATAGAGAGGGAAGAGCGACAGAAAAAGATGGCGGCTCGTCGTCTTTACATAAAGGTAGCTGCATCTCTTGCACCTTTTCTTTTTTTAAGCTTTGGCTATTGGTTGGGAAATAGGAATTCCATTCAGGATATTAATCTTAAGGATAACCTGTTTGCGCTATCGAGCAGCATTGAGCCTGGCTCTAAGAAGGCTAGGCTTGTACTTCAGGATGGAACGATGCTTGACCTTGGGAAGCATATTGTGCTTAAGGAGTCGGATGGTACCGAGATTACCAATGCCCCCAATAGTATGATTTCGTACATAAACCCAGATGCGGGGAGAGGGGCAAAAATAAATACGCTAATAGTTCCTAAAGGAGGCGAGTACCGGGTTTTGCTGGCAGATGGTACAAAGGTATGGCTTAACTCTGGGTCAATCCTAAGGTATCCAACCTCTTTTAATAAGAAGGAAAGAATGGTACAGCTCGAAGGGGAGGCGTACTTCGAGGTTAAGAAAAATCCGAAGGTTCCTTTTGCGGTGAAAGTTAGAGGGATGAGTCTCGCCGTTTTTGGTACTTCCTTTAATGTAAACTCCTACGAGCCGGGGAAAGGTATTGGAACGACGTTGGTGGAAGGGAAGGTTACTATGAGAATTGACAATGGGAAAGAGTACGTGATGAGGCCTCATGAGCATATTACCTACAACTTGGAAACTGATACCTATTCCGTTCTAAAGAATGTGGATGTTAGCCTTTATACCTCGTGGAAGGATGGTGTTTTCCGGTTTGAAAATCAGAGGCTGGAGGATATAACAAACCGACTTAGCCGCTGGTATTCATGCGAGGTTGTTTATAACGATAATTCGTTGCGAGATCTGAAATTTACGGGTGTTGCAAAGAAGAATGAACCTATAGATCACTTGCTTAATCTAATATCATTACTAAAAGATGTAGACTATGATGTAAAAGACGGAGTTGTTTTTATTAGCAAGCGAAGGAATTAAAAAAAGGAGAAGTGTTGGCCCACCTCTCCTCTGAAAATTCAATTCGCAAAAGCTGCTACTGATGGCAGCTAGTTACTTAACCAAATTCATTTCAAATTTATGAAAAAACTATGGCATTTAGGTATTCCAACGAAATATTTGGAATGCGGAAAGGCTTTTAGAACCCAATGTTTTATTTTTTTGCTTTTCGGGTCGCTACTATGCTTCTCAACCCAAAGCTTTGCTCAGAAAACAAGGCTAACAATTAACCTTACAAACGTTTCGCTTGAGCAGGTATTCGATCAAATCAGAAGCCAGTCTCAATTTGACTTCTTTTATAGCAACGATGATCTTGATGCAAGTCGGAAGGTGTCCGTGAAAGTTAGTAATGGATCGCTCGATGATGTGCTAAAGCAAGCGCTAGGCTCATCGTACACCTATAAAATCGTCGATAAAAAGATTCTTATCGAAGCGGTTAAAACCAAAAAGGCGGCACCTGCTCGCACCGATCAACCTTCGCGTAAAATAAAAGGAAAAGTAAGTGATGCCACTGGGGCATCCTTACCGGGGAGTACGGTTCGTGTTGTTGGCCTATCCAAAGGGGTATCTACAAATCCGAATGGGGAGTTTGAGATTGATGTTCCTGGCGGGTATAAGCAGCTTGAAATATCATTTATTGGTTTTATGCCCCAAATCGTGGAGTTGGATAAAAGCAGCAATATCGCTGTTACCTTAAAGGAATCGAACCAAAAAATTGATGAGGTAATTGTTACGGGATACCAAAAGGTCGACCGCAAGCTCTTTACAGGATCAGCATCACGAGTTAATGCGGATGATGCTAAGATAGAAGGGGTGTCCGATATCGGTAAAATGCTTGAGGGACGTGCTGCCGGAGTATCCGTACAAAGCGTATCGGGAACCTTTGGTGCAGCGCCTAAGATCCGCGTTCGAGGAAATGTTTCTATCTACGGAGACTCAAAGCCTTTGTGGGTTGTTGACGGTGTTGTACTTGAAGATGTGGTAAGCGTTTCTCCCGATGAGCTATCGTCTGGAGATGCCATTACCCTAATCAGTTCTGCTGTTTCTGGCCTTAACCCCGATGATATTGATAACTTTCAAATCCTTAAGGATGCTTCTGCTACTGCACTTTATGGGGCTCGCGCTATGAATGGCGTTATTGTGGTTACCACAAAAAAGGGGCATAAGGGAAAGACGTCGGTGAGCTATAACGGAAACTTTACAACCCAGTTTAAGCCAACTTACGATACCTACAATATCATGAATTCTAAGGATCAGATGTCGGTATATCGCGAGTTGGAAAGGAAAGGCTGGCTTAACCATTCAAACATATCAAGGAGTAATGATGGTGGTGTTTTTGCCAAAATGTACGATCTGATAAACTTTTATGATCCAGCAACAGGGTTTGGTTTGGAGAATACGCCAGAGGCTCGAGCTAAGTTTTTGCAGAAATATGAAATGGCAAATACAAATTGGTTCGATCTTCTTTTCAAGAACTCCTTTGTGCAGGAGCATTCAATTAGCATGTCGTCAGGAACTGATAAATCGCAGTTTTATGTATCAACCAGTATTTACAACGATAACGGATGGACAATCGCCGATAAGGTAAAGCGCTATACTGGAAATTTTAAGGGGACATTTAATCTTACCCCCAAAATAACAGCGAGCCTTTCTACCTCTGGTTCGTACCGCGATCAAAAGGCTCCAGGTACGCTAAAGCGAGTTCAAAACGTTGTGGAAGGGACTTATGAGCGCGATTTTGATATAAATCCTTACTCATATGCTCTCAACACAAGTAGAACGTTGCGTCCGTACGATGATAATGGGAACCTCGAGTTTTTTAGAAAAAATCTAGCCCCATTTAACATTCTTCGCGAGCTGGAAAGAAATACGCTGGATATAAAGATGCTTGATTTGAAAATGCAGGCCGATTTATCCTATAAGATTACCGACTGGCTTTCTTATGATTTTGTAGGATCTATGAGATGGGTTCAGTCAAGCCGTGAGCATAGCATTAAGGAGGGATCTAACCTTGCTGAGGCATACCGTTCGGCAGGTAGCGCTGTTACTCGCGATGCCAATCCTCTTTTGTACAGAGATCCAGACTATCCAGAAGCCGAAAAAGTTGTTGTGCTACCAACAGGGGGCTTCTATAATAGGGATGAAAACAACTTGACAAACTTCTACATACGTAACGTCTTTAATATTAATAAGACATTTAAAGAGAAGC
Organism: Alistipes sp. ZOR0009; assembly: GCF_000798815.1. Classification (NCBI taxonomy): domain Bacteria; kingdom Pseudomonadati; phylum Bacteroidota; class Bacteroidia; order Bacteroidales; family Rikenellaceae; genus Alistipes; species Alistipes sp. ZOR0009. The sequence goes on from NZ_JTLD01000021.1 coordinate 17,195, forward strand.
ATGCCATGAACATCCTTCTTGGTCAAGAAATCAGGTATGCCGATAGACAAAGCCTTTTCTTTAATGGGTATGGGTATCAGTTTGACAAGGGAGGAGTTCCTTTTGTTGACTACCGATTTATTAAGAAAATGATTGAAGGTGGTTTTAACTACTACGGAATGGGCTGGGAGTATGATCGATTTACAGCGTTCTTTTCTAATGCAGGCTACTCTTACAACAATAGGTATACTGTTAATGGAACACTTCGTGTGGATGGTTCAAATCAGCTTGGAAGATCTAGAAGCTCTCGTTGGCTGCCAACTTGGAATATAAGCGGGCTATGGAATGTCCATAATGAACAATTTGCTAGCAAGTTTAGCAAGATTTCGAGATTGTCGCTTCGTGCAGGATATTCGATGAATGCCAACATGGGGCCAGCTCGTAACTCTACGCTTATTCTCCGAAATGCAACAACCGATCGTCCATATACTAACGAAAAGGAGTCTTCTATCTACATTGATGACTTGGAGAATAGCGAGCTAACATGGGAAAAGCAGCACGAAATTACAGCTGGTATTGATCTTGGTTTGTTCAACAACCGTCTATCTATTACTGCGGAAACATACCAACGAAAAGGTTTCGATCTACTTGGATACTTGGATGTGTCGGGGATTGGTGGTAGCAGCTCAAAATTTGCAAACTACGCTAATTCGGTATCTAAAGGCTACGACTTCTCCATCAATGGACGAATTTATGAAACAGACGGATTTAGCTGGACATCTAATATTCAGCTGGCTTATAATACAACCAAGATAACCAACTTAAGATCTAAGCCTCGCATATACAGCCTAACCCGTGCTGAAGGCGGTCCGTTGGAAGGATATCCTATAAGGGGACTATTCAGCGTTCGTTTTGATGGTTTAGATAACTCGGGGGTTCCTACTTTTATAAACGAGGATGGAGCAAAAGATTACGGAACATACATTCAGAGCGATAAAATTAAGTACTTAAAGTATGAAGGTCCCGTTGATCCTACTTTTACTGGTGGATTTTCGAACACGGTAAAGTATAAGAGTTGGACGCTAAACCTCTTTATCTCCTACCAATGGGGGAACAAAATCAGGTTAAACCCTGTGTTTAAGTCGTTCTACTCCGACACCGACGCGCTACCCAAAGAGTTTAAGGATAGATGGGTGTTACCTGGAGACGAGCAGTTAACAAACGTCCCTGCCATCATGTCTCGGAGGGAGTATTACCGCATTGACGGGACTAACCTTTACCCATATCAAAACTATAACATTAGCGATGCGCGTGTTGCAGACGGTGGATTTGTTCGCTTAAAGAATATATCGTTAACTTACGATATCCCACAGTCTTTAATCAAAAAAATTGGATTAAAGAGTTCTACGCTAAAAGTTGCAGCGGTTAACCCTTGGCTAATTTATGCAGACTCCAAATTGAAGGGGCAAGATCCTGAATTTTTTGGAGCTGGTGGTGTTGCCATGCCTATGCCTAAGCAGCTAACGCTTACATTAAAACTAGGATTATAATCAACTCAATACATGAAAAGATTAACTCTATATATTGCTGTATTCATGGGCATGCTTACAAGTGTAGCCTGCAACGAATACCTAGATAAAGTTCCGGATAACAGAACAGAACTCGATAGCAAAGAAAAAATAGCAGAGCTTCTTGTAAACGCCTACCCAAAAGCAAACTACTTCAGCTTTTGCGAAGCAATGACAGATAACGTTGGAGACAAGGGATCGGGTGTAACTGCAAAACCTCTGAATACAGAGCCTTACTTTTGGAAGGACTTTTCCATTGACGGAACAGACACACCTGCTAGCTACTGGGACGACTGCTATAATGCAATTGCACATGCTAATGTTGCTCTCGAAGCGATTGACAAGTTGGGTAATGGAAATGAGTATGCTGCACAACGGGGCGAAGCGTTAGTTTGTAGAGCTTACGCTCATTTTATGCTGGTTACTCTTTTTGCCAAAACCTACGATGCCAGTACAGCCGCATCCGATTTGGGAATTCCATATGTTACGGAGCCAGAGAAGGTGGTTATTAAGAGCTACAAGCGCGAAACTGTTGCAAAGGTATATGAGCTTATAGAAAAAGATTTGACAGAGGGTATGGCTCTCATCTCGGACGAATTCTATAAAATTCCAAAGTACCATTTTACCAAAGCAGCCGCAGCTGGATTTGCATCTCGTTTTTACCTCTTCAAAAAGGATTACGAAAAGGTCATAAAGTATGCCGATATGGCTATTGGAGTAAACCTTGCCAGCAAGCTACGCAACTGGAATGTTTACGTAACCAAAAGTTACTACGATCTTCTTAAAACCTATACGTTATCTTCCGAGAGCGCTATTCTGTTGCTTCAGGAAACCATAAGTGTATGGGGGAGGGAAGTTCAGAGGTATCGTTACTCCCTTTCTTCTCAAAAAGTCGATGAGTTTTTTGTTCAAAAGAATGTGACTGGAGTAAAATGGATATACCCTATTTACGGTGACGAAAAAACTTCAGGGATTCCAAAATTTGAGGAATACTTCAAGAAGTTAAGTGTAGATGCCAATACAGGCTATCCAATGAATATGATTCCGCTACTTACCTGCGAGGAGGTTCTGTTTAATAAGTTGGAGGCAATGGTGATGTCAGGTCAACCTGCTAGTAATATTCTACCTCTTATTAATACGTTTGTTATTAGTCGTGTAGCAACCAAAGATGCTGCCGCCGCTAACCTTACGCTTGATAAAATTGCTCAGTTTTATAAAAAGCCAACGGAGAAAGAAAACCTACTTGCCTGCATTCTCAACTTAAAGCAGGTTGATTTTATCCACGAAGGTATGCGCTGGTTCGATATTCTTCGCCACAAGATCGAAGTTACCCATAAGGCAGAAAGTGGCGAAGTTGTAACGCTAAAGGCCAACGATTTAAGGCGAGCCATTCAAATCCCGCAAAAGGCGATAAACAACGGCATTACTCCAAATCCAAGGTAAATACAAGAACTTTATGAAAACTTACAGCAAATCAATTATACTAATTCTCTTTGCTATTGCAACCCTTTGTGCCTGCAGTAAGGAGGAAGATTTAGGGAAGTCGAACATTGACGTAGAAACCCCCAACCGACAAGGAACCGACAAGTGGATTTACGATAACTTTGTAACGCCACTAAACCTTGAAGTAAAGTATCGATGGGACGATAGCGAAGTTGAGATCGACAAGAAGCTTGTGCCCGCCGAAGAATCTCAGGTTATCCCCTTCTTGGAGGTTGTAAAAAAGGTTTGGATAGAACCTTACACTGATAAGACCGTAGTTCCAGACGAAACCTTTTTGAAAAGGTTAAGCCCCAAGCAAATTGTCCTTGTAGGTAGCTTGAACTACAATTCAGATGGAACAATAACCCTTGGAACTGCCGAAGGAGGCCGAAAGATTGTTTTGTATGAAGTTAACGGCTTTAGCAAAACTAATAAGGAGCAGGTGCTACGCATGCTTCATACCATGCAGCACGAGTTTGGGCACATCCTTCATCAGAATAAGCTTTATCCAGCCGAGTTTAAGAAGATAACTCCTGCCTATACCAAGACCTGGAATAACTATGATTTGGAAACCTGTAATAAGGAGGGCTTCATAACCCAATATGCCCGTTCGTCTCCCGACGAAGACTTTGTGGAGATGATTGCTGCTATGCTTACCATGAGCAAGACGGAATTCGACAATATGGTTAAGGCCATAAAGTGGGCTGATGGTAGAAATAAGATTAGGGAAAAGGAGCAGTTTGTGGTAGCCTACTACCGTGATAAGTATGGCATAGACATCTACGCGTTACAGCAGCGAATTGCTGATGCAATGGCTTCGCTCAACGCACCGGTTACTCCTCCTGCTGGGAAGTAATCTCAGCTGCACATGTTTTCTAAAACAAATTAAAACACAATGAACAAGCTATATATCGCGATTGTGGCAATGTCCATTTTACTCTGTGGATGCCAAAAAGAAGACTCGCCGATTTTTAGTAAAAGCGCCGATGAGCGAATTAATGAAAAGCTCAGTGAATATCAAAAGCTGCTAGTGAGCGCGAAGTATGGATGGAAAACCGCCTACTTTCCCAAAGACCTAAAAACTGGTGGCTGGTCGTACATCTTTAAGTTTAAGGAAGACGGATCGGTTACCATGATGGGCGATTTCAATAAGACAACTGCAACAACCGAGCAGCCCTCAAAGTATCGCGTTTGTCAAATCCACAAGCCAAGCTTGATATTTGACACCTACAGCATGCTGCATATTCTGGCAGATCCAGAACAGAGTAATCCTCCTGGTCCAAGCTTACAGGGTGACTTCGAATTTGAATTCTTAGCCTATAAGAACGATACGCTATCGCTTGTAGGAATACACGATAAGACCATTCTTAAAATGGTGATGGCTACCGATAAGGATATCTCGCTCGAAAAGAACGTAGCACGTCGTGCGCAGGCAAAGGCTTTTTTCTCCGACCTCCCTACCCGTCCTTATTTTAAGGGCGTAAGCATAGGCAGTAGTAGCATAGACATCAGCTATGTGGATAAAAGTAAAAAGGTGATTATTCGCTACTCTAAGAACAACACCGTTTACACATTAACCAGAGCCGTTGCTTTCAACGAGCAGGGAATGGTGCTCTCTTCTCCTGTAACGCTACCCAACGTATCTAAACCTGTTAGCACCATTGCTTTTTCGGGTGATTCGCCTACCGAACTTAGCCTGTTGTGGAATAACGAAGGTACGCCATGTATGGTGCAGCATATGGATTATCCCGTAGTCCCTTATATTAAAGAGCTAAATACCATAACGCAGCTAGAGTACTTCAACATCATGAGGGTGTCGCCATCTTTAAAAGATGCATTAGATCAGGCCGAAACAATTCCTAATTTAAAAGACCTGCAGCTAATGTTTGATGCTTTTGTAAAGGAAGGGGCGCCTAGAGAAAGCGCTTTGCTTGCTTACTGTCCAGAAGCTACCAAGAAGAATTGGTTTCAGTATAACCTACAATGGACTTATGGCGATGATGGCGTATTAAAAGGTAAGTATGTTGGGGCTGTGTCTGGGTTAGAGCACGAAAGCAAGGTTAAGCCTTTAATCAACCAGCTTTGTAATGGAGATGGATATACCGTAGCAGATATCAGCATTCAAAGCTTTGATAAAAGCTCGTTGGTAACGGCAACGTTAATATCTCGAGCTAATAGCCAAGATCGGATTTTTATTTACACGTTTTTATAGCAAACTCACGTATTAACTACAAACAAATTTATTATGAGAATTAAATTACTACTAATGAGCTTTGCGCTTTTAATCTTGGCCTCCTGCTCGAAGGACGAGGTGAAAAGTGCTGAAAAGAGCATTCTTGATTTTTCTTTTTCGTTAAACGGAAAAACAATTAAAGGTGCTATTGATAACGCTAAAATGGCTGTTTCGCTAACCGTGCCTTACGGAACGGACGTTACAGCAATTGCGCCTGCTGTGGTAACATCACCGCTATCTACCGTGCTTCCTGCAAGTGGTGCTGCGCAAGATTTTACAAAGCCTGTAACCTATACTGTAACGGCCGAGGATGGATCTAAGCAGGCCTACACAGTTACCATTACCGTCGATAAAAATACGGAGTGTCTTATTAAGGAGTTTAAGTTTACGCAGTTTTCTCCTAATGTGGTTGCCGTAATCGATCAGAACACCAAAACAATTTCTGCAAAAGTTCCTTTTGGTACAGATCTTACTGCTCTTACTCCATTTATTCAGATTTCTAGTGATGCTACCATTTCTCCAGAGGCCAACAAGCCAACCAACTTTACTTCGCCTGTAGAGTACACGGTTACCTCTCAAAATGGAGAAACAAGCAAGTATACCGTTACGGTAGTTACTGACGAAGATCCTTCTGTTCTACGAATTATTACACTTAACAAGACATCGTTTATCGTTGGTCTTGGAGATATCGTAATTACTGGTCGTAACCTAAAAAAGGAGGGAACTACTTCGTATGTTCTTTTTGGTACTACCAAGGTGAAAGGCGTAGTAAACGAAGCGGGTACCGAGATTACAGCAGGAATTCCAACTACGCTAACTCCTGGAAAGGTTATGGTAAAGGTTCAGGTTGGGATAAACAACAACTCTAACGAAATGGAGGTAACCATCATGGAGAACACTTTCCCCAAGCCTACAATATCTAGCGTTACGCCAAGTGAAGTTGTGTCTGGAGATATTATCGAGATTACTGGCTCAAACTTTATGAAATCAGGTAATACCGTACGGTTGGCAACATCTGGCTATCCTGCTCTTAACTATGTACTAACACCTGTAGAGGAGAGCGAAACACGCTTACGTTTTAGCACAGCAGGTATAAGTAAGCCTGCAAGCTTCGACTTATACGTAAAATCGAACGGAAAGGAAGAAAAGTATACAGCAAAGGTAAAGCTTACCTTAAAACCTGCTGTAATTGCAAGCGTATCGCCTCTAAAAGTAAAGGCTGGAGAAACGATCACCATCACTGGCGAAAACTTTAACAAGGAGACGTTGAGCATGGTGCTTATAGATAACGGCGCGCATGCTATTACCTATGTTGATGACAAGCATGTTACCATTAAGGCTAGTACCGATTTAAAGCCAGGTAAATATCTTTTAGAGATTAAGATAGGAGCAACAGCACCATCAGGCGGTCCTACCTTCAAGGTTATCTATTCTACCCAGGTAGAAATAATAGCCTAAGGGTATTATTTAACGAGTTCATCCCTGTTTAGCATATTGTTATATCTATAATTAAAAGTCTTCTTAAACATATACCAAAAGAAACGAGGTTGTCTATTTTTAGGCAACCTCTTTCTTTATTAGAGCCTGTATCTGAACGAATGCTGCCACCTGCGTTATATCTTATTTGTTGCTTACGGCCTTTGCTAAGGCCTACAATTAGAGGAATCGTTCTTGTTTTTGAATGTATATATATGATTTTATTTGGATTTTACACATTGAAATGTGGCGTATTTATTTTAGAATTATTGTGAATTATCTTTCCTGTTAATAATCAAATCTACATCTAAAATACGGCTGGTTCCGTTCGTTTTAAAGGTCTGATATGGTGCTTTAAATTAACATATGTTTAATAAAGCGCCCTTGTTCTGTGGCGATTGACCGTCTGTGGAATTTTTGCCTTGTTTTTTGGGAGTAAATTTGCTAAATATCAGAAAAAGTGAATTGTATGTATTAGTATATGTTAACATATGTCTTTTTATTGACCTTGAGATGGTTCATTCTTTATAGGTTTTGTTCCATTTGATATAAAGGATGAAGCATTCTTTACAGGTTTTGTTCCATCCTTTATAAAGAATGCTCCATTCTTTACAGGTTTTGTCGCATTTTTTGGATGTTTTACTCTATTTTGCTAATGTGCATACCTGTTTTTGGGCTATTTTGGAGCATTTGGTATAAGAAATGCTTCATCCTTTACACCGAATGCTCCATCCTAGATCTAGGATGAAGCATCTAGTATATAATTTACTTCATAATTTATACGATTTGTAGTATAGTATACATGTTTTTTTACATCTACGTTCTTGTTTCGGGCGATGGAGTTACAAACCGTAATAATTAGGGCAAACTCTGCAACGTTTTTGGTAAAAAAAAATCAATAAACGGTAAATTTATTTATAATATATGGCGATATTTTGTTTAAATATTTATTTTAAAATAAACTGAAGTAGGTTTAATTAAATGTTTGCTAATATTTAGTTGAGAATAACGCAGTCTGAAAGGCCCTTTGCCCGTTAAGCGTTGCCTTGCTAAGCTTTCGGAAATGCGCTTATTGCGGCTGCCGTATAGGATAAGTTTTTAAAACGTAAGCCGATAGCTAGGATTTCTATTTAACAGGTAGAGGAATGTTTGAAGCCGATGTAACGAGAGGCAAATCTGCCGTTGTAAGGTTGTGGTCGTAGGTTATAAGCTACCTGACGATATGCGCTATTTTAGTGGGTGTTGTGCTGCATTTTATATGTAGTTGCTTACAGTTGTTTGCACATCGTTCTTAGGTTGTTTTATAGAAGAAGAGCTAATGTTTGGGATTGTTTGGTATATTTATGCTGCTACTCATGTTGTCAAATATAACCGAACATTTATGGAAAATGAAAAGGATAGGCTGTCAATTCTGAAGTATCGGCTTGAGATTTTGGAACAGAAGCATGCCGCCTATGGGAAAGAAATTGCTGAGCTGAGGGAGGCTCTTGGCAGTGCAATGAGGCAGGAGCCTTGCGGCTCTCAGCAGAACGCGCGCGTCTCATCTGTAACAAGGGATACACCTGATTGCGTAGGCGTGGAGGCGAATGCTGTATCCTATAGGGATTCCTCTACTAAACAACGAGCCACCTCGTCTTTTCCCCGAGTTCGCATAAATATTGAGCGGTTTATAGGCGAAAATCTCATCAGTAAGTTAGGTATTGCCATTCTAATTATCGGAGTTGCCATTGGGGTAAAATATGCGTTCGATTACCAGCTTATTAGTCCCGTTGTGCGGGTTGTGCTTGGGTATCTTGTAGGAGTTGCTTTAACGGGGTTGGCTTTCTGGCTAAAAAAGAAGTATGCCGGATTTAGCGCGGTGCTGCATAGCGGTGCTATGGCCATAATGTACTTTATAACGTTTACCGCCTGTAGCTTTTACGGTATCTTTTCTCAGGAGGTGGCATTCTGCTTAATGGTTTTCTTTACGATCTTTACGGTTCTTTCGGCCATTTCATACAACTTGCAGGTGGTTGCTCTTATCGGAATGGTTGGGGCCTATGCCGTTCCGTTTTTATTGAGCGACGGTTCTGGAAATCCCGCTGTGATGTTTGGCTATATGGCGATCATAAATGCGGGGATTTTATTCCTTGCATTCAAGCGTAGCTGGAGGCTGCTTAACTATGCCTCTTTTCTGCTAACTTGGATTATTTACGGGCTCTGGTTGGGGTTTGGATACCAGTACGATCGGCATTTTATGCTTGGGTGTACTTTTGCTTCCATCTTCTTTGTAATATTCTATTTTACGTTTTTGGCCTATCGGTTTATTCAAAATGATAGGTTTGATGTTTGGTCTGTTTCCTTGCTGTTGGCAAACTCCTTCTTGTTTTATGGGTTTGGATATGCTTTGCTAGATAGTAGCAATAGGGGAGTGCTCTATCTTGGTGCGTTTACGTTGGTTAATGCGGCCATTCACTTTGTGGTGGGTGCTATTCTTTATTTCCGTAAGCTGGCAGATCGCAGCCTTTTTTACCTTGTGATGGGGTTAGTTTTGGTATTTATCACGATAGCCATTCCTGTGCAGCTTTCAGGCTCGTGGGTAACGTTGCTGTGGGCTGGCGAGGCTGCTCTTTTATTTTGGATAGGGCGTAAGCTCAAGGTCGGATACTACGAGCTGCTTTCGTATGTGCTTATGGTCATGTCTTTCCTGAGCCTCATTTTCGATTGGCAGGTTTACTTTTATGAAACAGAAGCAGCGATGGCCACGAAGCGTTTTGTACCGTTATTTAATGTGGGATTTTTATCTTCTTCGGTATACGTCGCGCTATTTGGATTTATAGGGTATGTGGCTTTTAAGAATAGAAGTGCGCTGTTGCAGGATAGGTATAGCCAGCTTGTTAAGCTGATGGGATGGGGGATTGCTGCCATCTTTTTATTAGCTGCTTACTATTCGGTTCGGCTGGAAATTGCGTTGTACTGGCAGCAGGAGTTTAATGTTCGGATGGCGTATCTGATGAAATTGCCTGTGCATTTGCATGCAACTCAATTTGGAACTGATTGCGTTGATTTTAGGATAGTCTATATCTCTCTTTATTCGATGCTATTTCTATCTCTCATTTCCATCGCCAATATGCGATGGGCAAAGAACCCTGCTTTTGCAAAGTTAAATTTGGGTGTTAGCCTGGCTGCATTACTTATATTCTTGATACATGCCCTTCTCCATATTAGCAATCTTCGCGATTCATATCAGGCACAGCAGGTGGTGTTTGCAGGAAGTGCTCCTTTGATGAATTTGGGGATTAGGTATGTTGCTTTCCTTTTTGTATTGCTACTCTTAGGTGTTTCCTACTACACTATCCGGAAAGTCCTTATAAAAGAGGAGTTTTATGGCATATTTACCATTATTGCTCATGTTACCACTTTGTGGATTGGCAGTAGCGAGCTAATTCATTGGTTGTATATTTTAGATTTTAGCAATGAGTATCGATTTGGATTGAGCATTTTATGGGGATTATACGCATTGCTGCTTATAGTCTTGGGCATTTGGCAAAAACGGAAGTATTTGCGTGTGGCCTCAATGATTTTGCTTGGCGTTACGTTGGTAAAACTCTTCTTTTACGATCTTCTACTGCTCGACTCTTTGTCTAAAACGCTTGTCTTAATTTGTTTGGGAGTTATATTGCTCGCCGTATCTTTCCTTTACAACAAATACAAAAACGTAATCTTTGAGGATGATGGGCAGTCGTGATTTTTTTAAATGTACAAGACGACTTGAACCATAATAAAAAGGGAAGCCACAATGGTGACTTCCCCTTTTATATTTGAAGAATGGCTAAAGCCTTTCTAACAATTTGGTCATAATTTGGGTCATTTTGGCTTCTGCCTTTTTTCCAACTTCCTGAACCTCTTCGTGCGAAACCTCTACAATTTTACCTGGTACGCCAAGGTCTGTGATAATCGACATCGCAAATACAGGAATATCCATATGGCGAGCAACAATAACTTCAGGAACTGTTGACATACCTACTGCATCGCCTCCAATAATGCGGAAGTATTGGTATTCCTTTGGAGTTTCAAAGGTTGGGCCAGTAGTTCCAACGTAGCATCCTCGGTGTGTCTTAATTTGGAGTTCCTTAGCAACCTCTTCAGCCTTATCCATCAAATCAAAATCGTATGGACGGCTCATATCTGGGAAGCGAGGTCCTAGCTCATTGATGTTGGCGCCAATAAGCGGGTTGGGAAGCAGGTTGATATGGTCGTTGATAATCATCAAATCCCCAATTTCAAACTCTGGGTTCATTCCACCACTCGCATTCGATACAAAAAGCGTTTTTACGCCAATGAATTTCATCACACGAACAGGGAAGGTAACCTGTTGCATATTGTATCCTTCGTAAAAGTGGAAACGCCCTTTCATGGCTACCACATTTTTGCCTCCAAGTTTTCCAAAGATAAGCTTGCCAGAGTGTCCCTCTACTGTAGATATGGGGAAATTTGGAATTTCTGTGTACTCGAGCTCTCTTTCTACTTCGATTTTGGTTGCAAGTCCACCAAGACCTGTTCCTAAAATAATGCCAATCTCAGGCTCGTTCTCAATGCGTTCTTTTATAAAATCCGCGGTTGCCTGTATTTTCTCTAACATACTTAACTATTTTGTTGAGTAAAACGGTATCGGAATCCTCCGACAATTTTGCTTTAATCGGCACAAAATACAAATAATTCTTGACATCTTCAGGCAGATTTAGCGAAGCGAGGCGTTTTGCATCTTTTTCGGTGGTAATAATGTTGGCTGCTTTGCCCAACTTATTGAAAAGTTCTGCTATTTGGGATATGTCTTTAGTCGTAAAGTTATGGTGGTCGGGGAACGCTAGCGGTGTAACGTTTTTATACCGCGACTCAAGATGGGAAATGAAGGGTGTTGGCTCTGCAATTCCGGTTAGTGCAATCGTATTTGGGGTAGCACTAAAAGTTTGAGCATCTTTAAACAGTGGTGTTGGCTTGTCGTATTCTGTTGAGGAGAATAGCAGCGTTTGATAGGGGTATAGGTTTAACTTTTTTGAAAGTAACCTTCTGTCTAGTGGTTTCATGCAGGAAGGGCACTTGGTGACGATTATTACGTTGGCCCTTTTTATCTGGCTGCTGGTGTCTCTTAGGTTTCCTATTGGGAGCATGGAGTCTTCCCATATTGGGCGATTGTAATCTATCAGCAATATGTTGAAGCCAGCAGTAACCTTACGGTGCTGAAAGGCGTCGTCTAGCAGTATGATTTCTGTGTCAGGATGTGTAAAGGTAAGCTGATCTATTCCATCTTTTCTATTCGCATTTACAGCGACTTTTATTTGAGGGAATTTGTGCTTTATCTGTAAAGGTTCATCGCCTGCTTCTGCAGAGGTGTCGTCTACGGTAACCTCTTTGTATCCTTTGCTGCTACGTTTATAGCCTCTCGAAAGAACTGCAAGACGATACTTGTCTGCCAGTAGGCCAATTAGAAGTTCTATATGTGGTGTTTTACCTGTACCACCAACGGTGAGGTTTCCGACACAGATTGTGGGTGTTTTGGGGTGATAGGTGCTGAATATTCCTGTATCGTATAAAGCATTTCTTAGGGCGACTACTAAATAGTAGATACCAGCTACTGGGCTAAGTAATATTTTCCCAAATCCTTTATTCCTTTCCACGGTTCGGTTTTTTTCGAAAGTAGGCAATTTAACTTAAAAAAGTTACTTTTTTTTGGACCATTCCTAGGAAAGAAAAAAGTTCCCTCCCTTTTTGAGGGAAGGAACTTTTATAATCAGATGTTTGTGACTTTCTATGTTTGGTTTTTCAGGTTGGTTAAAAAAAGCAATTTCTTGGAAGTTATCGTATCTCTAACCAAAATGGGAGGCGTGCCTGTACGCCTTGGTTTTTGATGAAGCTGCGAATTTCGTTGTAACTTTTAATCGATTCTTCAAATTGTCCTCTTGCAAACATGGTGCTGATTGATTCTCCTGTAAACTCGGCCATAATTTGCGAGAAGGTGCTTTTTTGTTCAGGAAGATCAACTGTTTTGTATTCTTTCAGCTTTGCAAGTTTCGCGGCTTCTGCTATTGCGTCGGTTAAACCTCCTAGCTTATCTACAAGTTTTAATTTTTGAGCCATTACTCCGCTCCAAACTCGGCCTTGACCAATGCTGTCGATGTAGCTTACAGGTAAACGGCGGCCGGCAGATACGTGACCTGTAAAGGTTCCGTAGATGCGCTCAATCTCCTTCTGAATGGCCGCAGTTTCGTCGTTGTTAAGCATTCTGAAAGGTTGTCCCATATCAGCATGGCTATTGGTTTTGGCAACATCAACGGTGATGCCGAGCTTGTCTTTTAATCCTTTTTCTGCATTAAAGAGCACGCCAAATACACCAATAGAGCCAGTTAAGGTAGTTGGTTGCGCATATATAACGTTGGCTGGAGCGGTGATGTAGTATCCTCCTGATGCGGCAAGGTCGCCCATTGAAACAACTACTGGCTTTGCTTTGCGGGCTAGCTCCATTTCTCTCCAAATTATTTCGGATGCAAGGGCGCTACCTCCAGGAGAGTTGACCCGAAGTACAATCGCCTTGATGTTTTCATCCTTGCGAGCTTCTCTGATGGTGGCGCTAATCTCTTTTTCCGAAAGATTTTTCGAGTCAGATCCCATTACAACTTCCCCATTTGCGTAAATTACGGCAATCTTCTCCTTCGAATATTTTTGGTCTTCGGGGATAACTTGGTCGTACTTTGCAAGTGAAATTGCTTCTGGATCTTTATCTTTTTCAACCTTTGCAAAAGAAGCTAATTTTGCTATCACCTGATCTTTGTAAAGAAGCTCATCAACTAGTTTTGCGTTAACTGCTGATTTCCCGTCGGGGGCGCTAAGGTTGTTTGCTATGTTATTTAATTCTTCAGCAGAAACATTACGGCTTTTGCTTATTTCGGCAGTCATTTCGTTCCATATTGAGCCTAGCAACGCGTCCATTTGCTCGCGATTTGCGGGGCTCATCTTGTCGAGCATAAATGGTTCTACTGCGCTTTTAAACTTGCCGTGGCGAATTATTTGTGCTTGTACGCCCAACTTGTCTAAGGTTCCCTTGTAGAACATGACTTGGGCTTTTAGGCCAAGTAGCTCTAGGTTGCCTTCGGGGTTCATGTATATTTTGTCGGCAGCGGAGGCTAGGTAGTAGGCAATTTGCGTATAGGTGTCGCTAAAAGCAACGACAAACTTGCCCGATTTTTTAAAATCGACTATAGCATTGCGAATTTCCTGAACGGTTGCAAATCCAGGAGCGTTTACCGTCGTTAAATCCATGTATACTCCCGCTATATTTGGGTCGGTCTTCGCCTTTTTGAGGTTGGATACAATTGAGTTTAAACCAAGCGGCTTATTGCTCTTCATGCTTCCAAAGTCAAAGTTGTCAAAAGGGTTGGTTGGGGTTCTTTCGAAGATTGGTTGGTCTAACTCTATTTTTAGAATGGTTTTTGGTGCGATCTCAACTTTTTCTTCTGAGCTCGATGCTATTATCCCAATGAGGCTAAAGCCAAGGAGAATTAGGAGAAGAAACGAGATAAGAACTCCCAAACAGGAGCCCAAAAAAGCTCTGAAAAATTCTTTCATTGCGCTTATCTTTTTAGTTGTTTAATTTTGACTTCAATTTAGCTAATAAAATTCAGTGCTAAATTACTTGGCAGAACTTTTTTTTCAAAATAACGAGAATTATTATTTTATGAAACTATTCCTGCTTATTGGCGGAAATCAAGGAGATAGGTCGTTTTTGCTGCGCGAGGCTAAACGGTTGATAAATAGTCTTATTGGTGTGGTAGTGTCGGAGTCGAAAGTTTATGAAACAGCGCCATGGGGTTTTGATGCAGAACAAGGTTTTCTGAATCAAGCATTAGGTGTCGAGTCCAAGTTGGATCTGAAGACAGCAATCTTAGCATGCCATGAGGTGGAAAATATGCTAGGAAGGATTCGGAATGCCGAGCATCAGTATGCGTCTCGTACGATGGATGTCGACATTATTTTTGCTGATGATCTAATAGTTGACGAGCCTGATTTGATTGTGCCTCATCCTAGAATGCAGGATCGAAGATTTGTACTGATTCCCTTGAATGACATAGCCTCGGAGTATGTTCATCCATGCCTTAAAAAAACGGTGCAAGAGCTGCTTTTTGAATGTTCCGATACTGGCGATGTTCAGGTTTATTCAGACGAAAAGTGAAATAGCCAGCGAAAGTGCTGGCTATTATGCTATTTTAGTTTCTTCCCATAGGCAAGATCACCTGCGTCGCCTAACCCTGGAGATATGTACTTCTTAGGAGTTAGCACAGGGTCAATTGCTCCTGACCAGAAGGTTACATTTTCAAAATTTGTATTGGCAACCGTGTAGTCAATACCTTCCTGGCTTGCAATTACCGATACGATGTGAACATGTGATGGCGTTCCTCGTTCTAGCAAAGCCTTAATTGCAAGAACCATTGATGCTCCAGTGGCAAGCATTGGATCTACCAATATTAAATCCTTGTTGTCAATTACAGGGCAGGAGAGGTTGTCGAATTGGATGCGGAAGGAGCCGTCTTCGTTGTATGCGCGGGATGCAGAAATGAATGCGCTGTCAGCTTTGTCGAAAAAATTTAAAAGTCCTTGATGGAGAGGAAGACCAGCTCTGAGTATAGAAGCGATAACAGGAGGGGAAGAAGGAACGGTTACTTGGGCAACGCCGAGAGGCGTTTGAACTTCAGTTTCTATTGATGGCATTGTTTTGCTGATCTCGTAAGCAAATATTTCGCCAATCCGTTCTAAGTTTCTTCTAAATCTAAGGCTGTCGTTTTGGATGTTGACATCCCTTAACTCTGCTATAAACTGGTTTAGTAGAGAACTCTGCTCTGCTAGGTTGATGACCATACTATGTATTGTTGTAAAAAATCTGTCAAAGGTATTAATTTATTTGTTAAGTCGTTTCGCAAGTTATGGCAGATTAAGAAGGATGCATCTATTAAAAAGGTTAAAGAAGGCCCTCGTCTGTAAAACTGAAGCATTCTCCTTCCGTAATAATGATATGATCAAGCAGGTGAATGTCAAAGATGGCAGCAGCGTCCTTTATTTTGCGGGTGATGTTCTTGTCTGCATCAGAGGGGAGTTTGTTGCCCGAAGGGTGGTTGTGAACGGCGATAATGCCGCTCGCTAGCGAGTCTAACGCATATTTCATAATTATTCGAATGTCCGTAATGGTTCCGCTTACGCCTCCTTGCGAAATTTTATGCTTCTCGATGATTTTGTTCGATCGGTTTAGAAGGAGTATCCAGAATTCTTCATTGGGGATGTCTGCGAGTCGCGGCTGGAAGAGGTCGACAACGTCCGAACTTGACGAGATTTGCTTTCTGTTGACTGGCTCTGCTACGGCTCTACGTCTTCCCAACTCAAGCGCAGAAGCAATCGTTATGGCTCGGGCTTGGCCGATTCCTTTTACTTTGCATAAATCTTTTATTGATTGGCGTCCGAGCTCAGATAGGCTGTTGTTGCAGGAGTGTAGTATCCGTTTGGCCACTTCGACGGCAGATTCATTTTTGGTTCCCGATCCGATTAGTATGGCTAGTATTTCTGCATCTCCAAGGGCTCCGATTCCTTTGGTTAGCATTTTTTCTCGTGGTCTATCCTCTACCGACCACTCTTTTATGCTAAGCTTTTTTGAGAGATAGTTGTCCGGCATTTGCTAGTTGTTGGTTAGGTAAATATAGCAAAAGACAGACAATGTGCGGTTGTTCAAAACAAATTAGGCCGTACTTTTTGAGTACGACCTGTAAAAAATATCTTAAGTTAAGATTATGCTAACTTATTAACGTGAAGTTGAATGCTGCTCTTAAGGTTGGCAGCCTTATTCTTGTGAATCACGTTGATTTTAGCGAGCTTATCAAGCATTGCACTTACCTTTGGAAGTAGAGCAACTGCTGCTTCTTTGTCGGTTGTGTTTCTTAGTGCCTTTAGGGCATTACGAGTCGTCTTAGCATAGTATCTGTTGTGCAATCTTCTTGCAATGCTTTGACGGTTTCTTTTTTCTGCTGATTTATGATTTGCCATTGTACAAAACTTGCTATTTAACGTTTAGTAGTCCATAGGGGAATCGAACCCCTGTTACAAGAATGAAAATCTTGCGTCCTAACCCCTAGACGAATGGACCTTTATTTGTGCAATTCTTATGTTGACATTGCGGGTGCAAAGGTAAGCCAAAATTTTATATCTGCAAGCGTTATTCGAAAAAATTAGAACGTATATCGAGCAAATATTCCTAGGTGCACGTTTAACTTAGTTTCGTCTGCAAGGTTGATGCAAGGTCCTAGCTCTGCACCTATGTTGAGAGGTATTTCTGGGAATTTATATTCAACGCCACCTACTCCGTTGACCCCCAGTGCAATGTTGTTGTCGTGGTTGGAGTCGTTCCATAATGAGTTGTGTCCGCTGATGAAGATGAGGTGTCCTCCTCCTCCTACAAACCAATTTAAATGAGGAACTTCTTTTATGGGGAAAAAATATTGGTAAGAACCCGTAAAACCTAAGGTGTTATTGCCAAAGGTAAACCCTGCTTCAATGGCGTTTTCCCTGCTAACAAAAAGCTTATAGGTGATTCCGCTATATGTTCCAAATTTGATACCAATAGCATTCCCATATTCTTGAGCCTTTGCGCTGCCGCCAGTGGAGCATACTCCTAAAAATATGGCTACTGCAATAAAAAAATGTCTCATTTTTATTTGATGTTTTGTTCTACGAGTTCTTGTGCAAAAGATTTTAAATCTACACCAGAGAAGTTTCCTGATGTCATAATTAGCAGGTTGCTGTTGGTGTACTGTATTTTTTTTAGTTCAGAGATGAGCTGCTCGCTGCTGGTGAAAACTTCCACATTTCCTCCGAAGGCTGCTTTTACCTCCTCTTTGTTGATTTCAGGAAGCCGTTTGTGCTTAATTGTTTCAGGGTTGAAGTAGACATACGCAACATCAGACTTGCTCATCGTTCCTCGATATTCTGATAGAAAATCCTTATTAAGGCTGCTGAATGTGTGTAGTTCCATGCAGGCTATTAACTTCCTATTGGGGAATTGTTCTTTTACAGCTTGGGTTGTTGCCTTAAGTTTTGACGGAGAGTGGGCAAAGTCTAGATATATGTTGGTGTCTGACTTTGAAGCAAGTAGCTGTAGGCGTTTAGCTGCGCCAGCGAAGGTTGCTATTGCCTCATAGAAGAGGTCGCTACTTATGCCTATGGCGGTGCAAATGGCCTTTGCTCCTGCGATGTTTTGAAGGTTGTGCTCTCCAAAAATTTTGAGAGGAACATCTGCACTTTCTGTTGTTAGAATGCAAACTCCATTTACAACCTTGTATGGATGCGTGTTGTATGCCTGCTTGCTAATTGAGGTCTTTGTTTCGTTTGCAATTTTTGAGAGGTGCTCGTCTTGAGCGAAGTATATGAACGTTCCGTTCTCTTCAACTAAATCGGCAAAGATTTTGAACTGTTCAACGTAAATGTCAAATGTTGGAAATACGTTGATGTGGTCCCACGCAATTCCGGTGACAAGCGCAATGTTGGGGTTGTAAAGATGAAACTTAGGTCGTAAGTCTATTGGAGAGGTGAGGTATTCGTCTCCCTCAAATACGGCATATTTTGCATCGTCAGAGAGGCTGACCATTGTCTCAAATCCATCCAATTGAGCGCCTACCATGTAGTCGAATTTGATATTAGCGTGTTTTAAAACGTGCATAACCATTGCCGTTGTGCTCGTTTTGCCATGACTCCCACCTATAACAATACGACATTTGTTTTTAGTTTGCTCGTAAAGGTATTCAGGATACGAGTATATCTTGAGCCCAAGCTCTTTTGCTCTAATTAATTCTGGGTTATCTTCTCGGGCATGCATTCCAAGGATAACCGCATCTAAATTTTGGGTGATTTTTTCAGGATTCCATCCCATTTCGGAGGGGAGTAGCCCTTTTTTGTCCAAGCGTGTGCGAGAGGGTTCAAAAATTTCATCGTCCGATCCTGTTACTTGATATCCTTTTTGATGTAGCGTAAGTGCTAAGTTATGCATTGCGCTGCCTCCAATTGCTATAAAGTGAACTCTCATAGTTACAATGGCTTCTTGGTTGGTAATGTGTGTTTTTCTAGAAAACAAAGATAGGAGAATGTGGTGACGATGCGATGAGATAGGCAACTTTTATTGTGCTGGCTCGTTTATATGCTAACTTTGAATCTTAAAAATGAACGTAATGAAACTGTCGTCAGTTAATATAACCAATTTTAAAATTGATGGAGGAGCAATGTTTGGTGTTGTGCCAAAGGTGCTTTGGCAGCGAACTTATCCTGCAGATGAAAGTAACCTTTGCTCTTGGGCCTTGCGGAGCTTGGTTGTTGAAGATGGAGATCGTGTTGTCCTCGTTGACAATGGATTTGGGGATAAGCAGGATGCCAAATTTTTAAGCCATTTTTATTTGTTTGGAGGAGATGGTCTTTTGGATGGCTTGGCAAAGCACGGCTATGCCCCCGAGGATATAACTGATATTGTCATTACCCACATGCATTACGATCATTGTGGTGGAGGACTTAAGTTTAATGCAGAAACAGGGGGCATAGAAGCCGTTTTTCCTAATGCAACGATTCATATCTCACGCTCGCATTGGAACTGGGCTGTAAATCCCAATGCACGGGAGGCCGACTCATTTTTGCCCGAAAATATACTCCCTATGTTGGAGTTAGGTTTAGTGAATTTTATTGAAGAAGGTGGAATGTTAACGTCTAATGTCGAGCTTCGAATCTTTGATGGGCACACACGAGGTCAGATAATCCCAATAATTCATCATCCAAAGGGAAAACTTGTGTTTGTTGCTGACTTATTTCCTTCAACAGCGCATATTCCTTTGCCATACATAATGAGCTATGACGTAGAACCAATGGTAACATTAAAGGAAAAGGAGGTTTTTTTAACTGAGTCGACAAATTTGGGGTACACCTTTTTCTTTCAGCACGATTTTTATACAGAGTGCTGCACTCTCAAGCATACACCGAAAGGAGTTAGGGCTGATCGCCTATTTGCGTTGTCCGAATTTTTAAAATAAAAGGGTGCTTTTAGGCACCCTTTTTTATTTGGCTACAAATATAAACGAGTAACTGTCGGAGAGTAGAGTATCGCCGTTGAATGCTCCATACAGGTCTACATCATAAAAACCTGCATTTTCTAAGAAAAATAGCGCTTCTTCAGGAAGCAATGGGTATAGCGTCTCCCTATTCTCAAGTATTTTTCCAGAACTTTTGATGTAAGTTCTAGTTTTAAAGTATAAAGGTTCTCCTGGTCCTGTAAACTGGTAGCTTCTTTCGAAGCTAATAAACTCATTGTCTATAGTTGGTAGGCCCGTAACCATCTTGTCAAAGATGCGACGGTAGTTGATGATCTGTCCTATGAACTTTCCATCAGGCTTAAGAAGCGACCTTACCGACGAGAATAGATTCTCGATTGCTTCTGGGCTTCCTAAGTGAACGATTGAGTTGCCAAAGGAGTAGATAGAGTCGAAGCTGCCTGCTTTGAAGCTGCGTTGAATCTTATTCATGTCCTCGACTAAAAAGGTGGTTTTCCCGTTCCCTTTTCCTTTTTGGTGAGCAATTTCGATCATTTTTTCATCAATGTCGATACCTACAGTGTTGAACCCTTCTTCAGCAAGTGCAACGGCAAGGCTTCCCGTACCACAGCCTAAGTCTAGTAAAACGGGATTCTCTTCTGGTGACAGTCTGCTGGTAATAAATTCAATTTGCAGCGGATTTAATGGGAATATGTAGTCGTAATAATCCGCAATGCTTGCATAGGAGTCACTCATAGTTTTAAGTTTAAAATTTTGGTCATTGGTAGCAGTAATTAACCATCAACAAGTTAGCGTAAAAC
Organism: Alistipes sp. ZOR0009; assembly: GCF_000798815.1. Taxonomy (NCBI): domain Bacteria; kingdom Pseudomonadati; phylum Bacteroidota; class Bacteroidia; order Bacteroidales; family Rikenellaceae; genus Alistipes; species Alistipes sp. ZOR0009. Next base: position 37,833 of record NZ_JTLD01000021.1, read on the forward strand.
TTAAAAAATCGCAAATAAACTGGCAGATTTTTTTAATATGCTATCTCTCAAACCTATACGATTTAAATAATTGAACGGATTAACCTCCACATTCAAAAAATCACACAAAATTATCTTTTAAATGCATATAAAAAAGGTAAGCGTTGTGCTCGAAGGATAAAATGCTTTAATCGAAAGTGTTAAATCTGGTGTTTTTATGAAAAAACGAGAAGTTTTTACGCTTCTCGTTAAATTATTTTTAAAGTCTTGCTCTTAACTTTTTGCCTTCTTCTTCAAATCCGGGCTTATCGAGGAGGGCAAACATGTTGGCTTTGTAGGCCTCTACGCCTGGCTGATCGAATGGGTTAACATTTAAGATTTGACCGCTGATGCCACAGGCCTTCTCGAAGAAGTAGATGAGACCTCCGAGCGTTAGCTCGTTTAATCTTTCAATATCCAATCGAATGGCAGGTACTCCTCCATCTTGGTGAGCAATAATGGTTCCTAGCTCTGCCATCTTGTTGACATAGTCTATGTTCTTATTGGCAAGGAAGTTTAACTTGTCTAGGTTGTCCTTATCTTCGGGAACCAGTAGAGTTCTGTTTACACTTTCAACCGCAAGGAAGGTTTCAAAAAGGATGCGTTCTCCTTCTTGGATGTATTGTCCCATAGAGTGCAGGTCGGTAGAAAAATCGGCTGCAGCAGGAAGTAGCCCTTTGTTTTCCTTCCCTTCGCTTTCGCCGTACAGCTGCTTCCACCACTCCCCAAAGTAGTGAAGTTTTGGGTTGAAGTTCACCAGCATTTCAACTTTCTTGCCTTTGTTGTAAAGAGCATTTCTTGCGGCGGCATACTGCTCAGCCGGATTTTGATCAAATGAAACCTCCGGTTTACACTGCTCGGCCATGGCCTTTGCTCCTTCTACCAGCTGGGCGATGTCAAAGCCCGCAATCGCAATAGGAAGTAGTCCAACTGGTGTGAGAACGGAAAAACGTCCTCCAACGTTGTCTGGAATTACGAATGTTTTGTAGCCCTCTGCATTTGCGAGCTGACGAAGCGCTCCTTTTGATTCATCGGTAATTGCGACGATCCTGCGCTTTGCCTCGTCTTTACCGTATTTCTCTTCTATGTGATTTTTGATAAGACGGAAGGCGATAGCAGGTTCTGTTGTTGTTCCCGATTTAGAGATGACAACGCAAGCTGCTGATTTTGTTTTTATGTAGTCAAGCAGCTCGGCATGGTAGTCTTCTCCAATGTTCTGACCTGCAAAAATTACATGGGGGTGCTTACCTTGGATGTAAGGCGCAAAGCTGTTGGACAACGCTTCTATTACGGATTTAGCACCAAGGTATGAGCCTCCAATTCCTATTACCACAACAACATCAACGTTGGAGGAAATCGAAGATGCCGTACTTTTGATGTCTGCAATTTGTTCGCTGGTGATTTCGTAGGGAAGAGTTACCCATCCCAAAAAATCACTTCCTTTACTGGTGCCATCGTGCAATTGTTTGTTGCTCTGCTTTGCAAGTTGGCTCAATCCTTCAACCTCTTGAGCCGTAGCGAAAGGCGCCACTTTGCTTAGGTTTACCTTGACTTTTACCATTTTAAATCATTTTTTGTTTAAAAGTACCACTTAAACTTTGTATTCTAACGTAGCTTTTCTATGAGCTGCTTCATTGCATATTTGGGGTTGATGTTGAGGTATAGGATGTTGTACACTGTTTCTGCAATTGGCATCTCCACTTTGTATTTTTTGTTGATGGAGTTTATGCAGTTTGATGCGTAAAATCCTTCTGCAACCATGTTCATTTCTGCCATTGTTGCTTTAACCGTATAGCCTTTGCCAATCATACTTCCGAAGGTTCTGTTTCGGCTGAAGCTTGAGTAGCACGTTACAAGAAGATCACCTAAGTAGGCTGATGAGTCTACATTCCGCTTGCAGGGATAGGTAGAGTCGAGGAAGCGTTTCATTTCGCATTGTGCGTTTGATACAAGTACGGCCTGAAAGTTGTCTCCGTAGCCTAATCCGTGGCAAATGCCAGATGCTATCGCATAGATATTCTTTAAAACGGCAGCGTATTCAACACCATAAATGTCGGTAGTTGTAGTTGTTTTAATGAAATGGCATTCAAACTTTTCGGCAAGAAGCTGCGCGTTGTGCTTGCTTTTGCAGGCTAAAGTAAGGTATGATAGCCTCTCCAAAGCAACTTCTTCGGCATGGCAAGGGCCTGTGACAACTCCTATATTATCGAATGGAATTTCATATTTCTGGTTAAAAAATTCGGCAATGGTTAGAAAGTCATTTGGAATAATCCCTTTTACAGCAGAGATGATAAACTTCTCTTTTATAGAAACCGAGATGTTGTTTAGGCTGTCAACTAAGAATGCTGAAGGGATTGCCACAATAAGTACGTCTGCCTCTTCAATGACTTTGTTGATGTCGTTGGAGAGCCTTATTTTATCTGTGTTTATTTCGGCTGAGCTAATGTACTTAGGATTATGCCCATATTGAAGTATGTGGCTGATCGTATCTTCATTTCTAACAAACCAACCCAGCGAATCGAGGTTGTAGGTCAGTATTTTTACAATTGCCGTAGCCCAACTTCCGCTGCCAAGAACGGCAATTCGAGAGTTTGGGTTTAAGGATATGTTGCTTTTACGTTGCATGCTAGGTAGTTGTTAGTTATGCTTGCGGGGATGTCCAAAACGGGATACGTTGTATTTGGGGCAATCGCAAGGCTTTGTATTCCTTTTATATGACGAATTTGGGGCTGTTCTTGATGTTGTGCAAGACGATGTTACAACTCCTCCTAAAATAATTAGAGGGAAGAAAAGTGTGAGTAAGTGTTGTTTTTTTAATCTTGCCATGGCTAACTTTTTGGAATGTAAAGTTACGACAAAAGAAGTAAAAGTGTAAGAGCTTTCCTGCTTAAGTACCCATTCAGACTTCCCGAGGTATGCTTAAAAAAGAGAAAGGCACTAAAAAGTGCCTTTCTCTTTTTTATATCTTGGGTTAGGCGCCAATCCATCCTTTTACATCGTCGGCAGAAGGATTCGAAAGCCCTAACTTGTGCTTTTTGTTCATTCCGCAAAGATCGTTGAAAAGTTTTCCTGGGTTTGCCTTTTTTAGTGATTCGATGGTGGTGTAGCCCATTTTTTGGATTACAGGGATCCATTCAGCAGGAATTCCAATTGAAAGATAGGCTTCCGTGTCATCCTTTGCGACCTTTTTTTCGGGGCGCATTTGTGGGAAAAACAGGACATCCTGAATCGAAGGTTGGTTGGTCATAAGCATGGTAAGTCGGTCGATCCCAATTCCCATACCAGAACAGGTTGGCATTCCATACTCTAGCGCTCTTACGAAATCCATGTCGATGAACATCGCTTCATCGTCTCCTTTTTCAGAAAGCTTCATTTGCTCCTGAAAGCGCTCTAGTTGGTCTATTGGATCATTTAACTCCGAATAGGCGTTGCAAAGCTCTTTCCCATTAACCATAAGTTCGAAGCGCTCTGTTAGAGCTGGGTTGCTGCGGTGACGCTTGCAAAGTGGCGACATTTCGGTTGGGTAATCCATCACGAATGTAGGTTGGATGAAGTTGCCTTCGCATTTTTCTCCAAATATTTCGTCGATAAGCTTTGCCTTACCCATGGTTTCGTCTGCTTCAACTCCAATTTCTTTGCAAACTTTTCTGATTTCCTCTTCGTTCATGGTGGAAACATCAACGCCAGCATACTCCTTAATCGCATCCAGAATGGTGATGCGGCGGAATGGTGCTTTAAAGTCAATCGTCTTATCACCCACCTGTACTTGTGTTGTGCCATGTAGCGCAAGAGCTACTTTTTCAATCATTTGCTCGGTGAATTCCATCATCCAGAAGTAGTCTTTGTAGGCTACATAAATTTCCATTACGGTAAATTCTGGATTATGAGTTCTGTCCATTCCTTCATTGCGGAAGTCTTTGGCAAACTCGTATACCCCTTCAAAACCTCCAACAATCAACCTTTTTAGGTAGAGTTCGTTGGCAATGCGAAGGTATAACGGCATATCTAGCGCGTTGTGGTGCGTGATAAATGGCCTTGCTGATGCTCCTCCAGGAATTGGTTGAAGGATAGGTGTTTCTACTTCGAGGTATCCTTTTGCATTAAAGTATTCGCGCATCGTACTGATAATCTTTGCACGTTGCACGAAAACGTCTCGAACTTGCGGGTTGACGATAAGATCGACATAGCGCATGCGGTAGCGTTGCTCCGGATCGCTAAAGGCGTCAAAAACTTGGCCTTCCTTTTCTTTTACAATGGGAAGTGGTCGGAGTGATTTCGATAGAAGTTTTAGTTCTTTAGCGTGAATGGAAAGTTCTCCTGTCTTTGTTACAAAGACAAAGCCTTTAATGCCAACAATATCCCCAATGTCGAGCAGCTTTTTGAAAAAGGTGTTGTACAGGGTTGGATCTCCTTCAGGACAAATGTCGTCACGACGAACGTAGACCTGTATTTTTCCTTTGTGATCTTGAAGTTCGAAGAAGGAAGCGCTGCCCATTATGCGGCGGGTCATCATTCTTCCTGCAATACTTACTTCCTGAAAGTTCCCTTTTGCTTCATCAAAAAGGTCTTTGATCTCTTCAGTGTTGGTATTTATTTCAAACTTTTCGGCTGGATATGGGTTGATGCCCAACGCTCTTAGCTCTTCCAGCGAGTTGCGGCGTATAATTTCCTGTTCGCTTAAGTCTAAATTGATCATCTCCGGATTGACAATTTTGTTTAATTCGCAAATATAGTAATTATTAGATTTTATGTGCTGTTGAAACTTTCATGGCTTAATTTCTAGGAGGAAACGTGAACTACTTTAGCTTTTGTTGTCCAAACTTTTTATCATGCATGATGTTTGGCTCAAAAAATAGAGGGATGGAGAAGAAGTTTGCTTCGAAAATAAGTAAGCCAGATTGGCTAAAGGTGAAATTCACGCAAGGCGAACGGTATGCAAAAACAGCTGCGATTGTAAAAAGTCATAATCTGCATACAATTTGCGAAAGTGGAAAATGCCCCAATATAGGGGAGTGCTGGGGGAGAGGTACCGCAACGTTTATGATTGGTGGTGATGTTTGTACCCGCACCTGTGGTTTTTGTGCTACTAAAATTGGGAAAACCCCAGATTTGGATCTGTTTGAACCATTAAAAGTAGCAAAGTCAATCAGCCTGATGGGGGTTGAGTATTGTGTAATAACTTCAGTGAATCGGGACGATTTGGAGGATGAAGGTGCCGAGCATTGGTTTCGGACGATCGCAAAAGTAAAGGAGCTAAATCCGAATGTTGGAGTGGAGGTTTTGATTCCTGATTTTCATGCTAAAAAGGAACTAATTCAGCGGGTGTTGGATGCAAAACCTCATGTGGTATCTCATAATATGGAAACGGTAAAGCGTTTGACCTCAGAAGTCCGCTCTCACGCTGTTTACGACGTTAGCTTGTCTACGCTTAAGTATGTTGCAGATGCTGGTTTTGTTTCTAAATCGGCGGTGATGCTTGGTTTGGGCGAAAAGGATGATGAAATTTTTCAGCTGATGGATGACTTGTTGGCAGTCGGTTGTAGAATTCTTACAATGGGGCAGTATTTGCAGCCTTCCTTTAAGCATCTAAAGGTGGTTGAATTTGTTTCTCCCGAAAAGTTTGATTTGTTCAAACAAGTTGCATTGCAAAAAGGGTTTGATTACGTAGAAAGTGGACCTTTAGTAAGGTCCTCATATTTAGCCGAACGTGCTTTTCATGGAGTTTTCGGGAGTTCGAGCGCAGAGTAAAAAGAAAGAGCAACCTCACGGTGGCTCTTTTTTACTTTAATTGGCTGTTGGAATTAGCTATAACAGCGGGATTGCTGCTACGCTATCTGTCATTCATCTTACTTGTTATGATGAATATTGAGGGAATTATCGTTTGTCAATATTACGAAAAAGGTATTTATCGTAGTTCGGAAAAATCAACAATAAAATTATCTGGTCAAGATTTGGCGATAACTGGTCGTTTTAGCACGATAACTGGTCGTTTTTTCCTGTTTTCTGGTTTTTATAAATTCGATATTCTTGCTAAAAATTCAGTCTTGCGCCTGCGAGATATTTCTATTTTACTCCCATTCGTCATAATTGCATAGCTTGCGCTTCCTCCGCTTATGTAAGATTTTGCATGTGTGAGATTGATAAGTGATGATGGACTTACCCTCATGAAGTTAAATTCTGAGAGCATTTCTTCAAAATCTTTCATTGTTTTGGAGCTATGCTGTTGTTGGCCGTCGATTAAATGAACCGTTGTGTAAAATTCATGATACTCGCAGTGTATTATTTCTCGGACTTCAACGAATGATGTTGTTTTAGCCCCAATTATGGCAATCTTTTTAAGATCGTTTTTAAGATTTTTTAGATTGTCCAAAAGGTTCTTAATCTCTGGAAGGCTGTTGAGGTTGTCGTTTTCTTTTTTTCGTACTATTTTTTTTATAGCTTCCTCCAGTTCAATAGGATTAACAGGCTTTAGCAGGTAATCTATGGCATTGAACTTGATAGCTCTAAGGGCGTAACTTTCGTGTGCTGTAATGAAAATAACGTTGAAATTGTGGTTTTGAACATTGGCAAGAAAGTCAAAGCCGGTTCCATTTGGAACTTCAATGTCTAAAAAAACAACTTCAGGATGGTACAAGTCCATGCATCTTAACGCATCTGTAATATTTGTGCATTTAGCGACGATGTTGATTAACCCGTTGAATTTTTTTTCTAAAATCAAAGAGATCGTGTCAATGCTGTCTATTTCGTCATCAAGAATTAGTGCATCCATAATTCTAAAATAAGTCAATTAGTGGTATTGAGTATGAGATTACCGTTCCTCGTTTTTTATCTGTCTGATTCGATACATCTACAATTTGGATATCGTGGCAAAAATGTATGTTTTTGGCTTTGTAGGCGAGCATAAACTGCTCAATTGTAATATTTATCCCCGATGATTGGTGGGGATGGCTTAGCGTTGTTTTGTTTTCTATAGATTGATTTATTCCAATTCCGTTATCTTCGACGTATACATTCAGAAATTTTTTATTCCTAGAATATCTAATGGCTATATTTCCTTTGATGTCGTTAGGCAGAGGGGCTATTCCATGCCATATCGCATTCTCAATAAATGGCTGAATAAGCATCGGGGTAATCTTTATTTCGTCTGGTTTTAAATTTGGACTTGTTTCTATGGTATACTCAAAGCCATTTTTGAGGCGTTGTTTCTCTAAATTCAGGTATATTTTTAAAATCTCAATTTCTTTTGATAGTAGTATTTCATCTTGTCGTAGGCATTCTAGCGTTTTTCGCATAAGTGTCGAAAAATTGGATAGGTATATAGAGGCTTGTTCGGGATTGTTAGCCCAGATGAACTTTTGTATAGAATTTAGGGAATTGTATATAAAATGAGGGTTGAGTTGGGATCTTCTTAGTCGTAGCTCTATTTCTGTTGAATTTTGAATTGCTTTCGATGTTATTTTTTTAGAAAGAAAAAAAATGGCGACTATAATGGAGGTTGAGCATAGGATTACAACAACTAGTATTGGTTGGTCGTCAGATTTGGTCGTTTCTTTTATTTCGCTTTTTGACGACGGGTAGTTAGACGTTTTTTGAAAAAAAGAATTTGGGTTGGACAAGGTTTGATTTGCATTGTTGCTGTATGTCAGAGTTTTATTTTTTGATGTGTTTTGCGAATAGTTGTCTGTTAATTCTATTGTATCGTTCCCGTATTCCTTCTGGGAGTGCGCCAATATTTCGCCTAATCTATTATAGCAGATGCTAGTCTCTTTTTTATTGTTTAGTATAATGTTTAATCCTAATGCTTCGTAGTATAGTTTTTTTGCTTCTGTGTATTTTTTGCATTTTAAATAAGCAAGGGCTAGATTGGTAGTTGCTATGGAGAGTTTGCTGCTGTTGTTAAGATTTTTAGCTCTTTTAATTGCTTGTTTAAACAGAGGGATGGCTAGATATGGTTGGTTAATTGAAAGATAGTGGTTGCCTGTTTTGTTGAGAATTTCAAAAGACCGGTATGCCGTGGACCTATTTTGTGCTTGTAGAGGAAGTTTTGCGCATACACTATTGCTGTCGAATGGATTGTTGCTTGTTGATTTGGCTGTATTTAGTGCAGAGTGGTTAGCTAGTTTTAGAATATCCGTGTTGGCTAGTTCTTTTGATCGAATGTTTTTGTACGGATGGGGTCGAGATATTGCAATCAACTGGATTGTACATAATGCTGTAATTAGCAGTGTTTTTTGCCAGAAGTCAACGTTGGTTCTTACTCGTTTTGTGGTTGTGTCGTCCATCGCGGGCTATTGTTGTTGTTACAAAAGTAGTTGTATTTTGTTAACGTAAAAGAGTAATTGTTATAATGAGAGTGGCTCGTATTGCTTTTTTTGTTAGATGGCAACCCCGGGAATCTTCAAAAAATTGCTTACTTTGCTACTTTAAAAAGTTATTAACCTTGGAAAACCATCATAAAAGATTAAAGAAACCTGAGTGGCTTAAAATAAAACTTACAGAAGGCGAAAATTTCGCAAGTACGAGTCAGACCGTAAGGGCTCACAATCTCCACACGATTTGCAGTAGCGGAAGATGTCCGAATATTGGAGAGTGTTGGGGGAAAGGCACCGCTACATTTATGGTGCTTGGTGATATTTGTACCCGTTCTTGTAAGTTTTGCGCAACCCATTCTGGTCGCCCTCTTCCTGTAGATCAGGAGGAGCCTGCTCGCTTAGCACAATCTGTCCGTTTAATGGGGGTAAAATACTGCGTTATTACTTCTGTTGATAGAGATGATTTGCCCGATGGAGGTGCAGAACATTGGGCAAAAGTTGTTCGGGCAGTTAAAGATGCTAATCCTGAGACTTCTGTTGAAGTCCTGATCCCTGATTTTGATGGCCGTAAGGATCTTATCGATATCGTCCTTAATGCTAAGCCTGATATTGTAGGGCATAACCTCGAAACCGTGAAACGGTTGACTCCTGAAGTACGCAGCCGTGCTCGTTATGATGTCAGCCTGTCGACGCTTAGATGCATTGCCGATAGCGGAGCTGTCGCAAAGTCGTCGCTTATGCTTGGTTTAGGAGAGACCGAGGAAGAGATACTTCAGTCAATGGATGATTTGCTTTCTGTTGGCTGCCGAATTTTAACTTTAGGTCAATACCTTCAGCCGACCCATAAGCATTTTCTTGTACAGGAGTATATTCATCCAGATAAGTTTGCCCAATATAAGGATATTGCCCTTAAAAAGGGATTTAACTACGTAGAAAGCGGTCCTCTTGTGCGTTCGTCTTATATGGCAGAACGGGCATTTCATGGAATTTCTAAACAAGCTAACCCTTAAATAACGATGAAGAAAGAACTTTCATACATTAACTTGGGGTTGATTGACTACAAGGAAGCATGGGATAGGCAGCAAGAACTGTTTGATAGAATCGTTGAGCGAAAATTGAGTGGGGGAAATGCTAGCGACACCCTGATTCTTTGTGAGCATCAGCATGTTTATACGTTGGGAAAAAGCGGCCATAGCGCTAACCTTTTGATAACCGATGACTTTTTAAGTAGCATTGGAGCTTCTTACTATAAAATAGATAGAGGTGGTGATATTACTTATCACGGGCCAGGTCAGATTATTGGCTATCCTATAATTGATTTGGAAAAATTTGGGGTGTCGTTGAAGGATTACATTCGTTTAGTGGAGGATGTAATTATTCAGACTATCGCTCATTTTGGTCTTGTCGGGGATAGGTTGGAAGGTGCAACTGGTGTTTGGCTTGATCCTTTAAAGCAGGGGAAAGCGCGAAAAATATGTGCTATTGGGGTTAAAGCAAGTCGCTTTATTACCATGCACGGTTTTGCCCTGAATGTAAATACAAATATGGATTACTTTTCGTACATCAACCCATGCGGATTTATAGATAAAGGAGTAACATCCCTAGAAAAAGAATTGGGGACATCCTTAAACATGGATGAGGTTCGAAGTGTTATTGTCGAAAAGTTTTTAAAGGTTTTTGATGCAACTTTAAATAAGAACTTGGAGGCAAAGTAGATGGTGAAATCTTGGATAGTAAAAGAGCAGAGCGACCCTATAAAAGTGGCAGAATTGGCTACATCTTTGGGGATCGATGCTGTTTTAGCCAATCTGCTTGTTCAGCGTGGGGTAACTTCTTACGATGAGGCCAAAGCATTCTTTCGACCTTCGTTAGACGATTTGCACGATCCTTTTCTTTTGACGGATATGGACAAAGCCGTTGAAAGGTTGCATCGTGCAATGGAAAACAACGAGAAGATTCTAGTTTACGGGGATTATGATGTTGACGGAACTACTGCTGTTGCGTTGATGTATTCTTTTTTGAAACCCCGTTACAATAATGTTTCGTACTATATACCAGATCGGTATAGCGAAGGTTATGGGGTTTCTTATAAAAGTGTTGAGTACGCTGCAGAAAATGGCTTTACGCTGTTTATAACTCTAGACTGTGGAATAAAGGCCGTCGAGAAAGTGGCTCATGCTAAGGAGTTGGGAATCGAATTTATCATCTGTGATCACCATTTTCCTGGTGAGGAAATTCCCGACGCTGTTGCCGTGCTGGATCCTAAGCGTACGGATTGCCTGTATCCATTTAATGATTTGTCGGGATGTGGGGTAGGTTTTAAACTGCTTCAGGCTTATTGTCAGAGGTATGATATTCCATTTTGCGAGTTGGAGCCGCTGTTAGATTTGGTAGCTGTAAGCATCGCTTCAGATATTGTTCCCGTAATTGGAGAAAATCGCGTACTTGCATACTTTGGGCTTAAGCGCCTCAACGAAAAGCCGCGTCATGGCTTGAAATCAATCATAAAGATATCTGGATTAGAGCATCACAATATTGCTATTGATGATATTGTGTTCAAAATAGGGCCGCGTATTAACGCTGCCGGACGAATGGAGTCTGGTAAAACGGCTGTAGACCTGCTTACCGCAACGAATGAGGAGTTTGCGCGTGAAATGGGCGAGATAATAAATGAATGCAATAACGACCGAAAAAATGTAGATAGAACAATAACGTTGGATGCTTTCAACTTTATTGAAAGCAACCCTGAATTTGCAAAAAAGAAAAGTACCGTTCTTTTTAATCCAACTTGGCATAAAGGGGTTGTTGGAATTGTAGCATCTCGCTTGATTGAAACCTACTATCGACCAACCGTGGTTTTAACACTGTCGAGCAACGGATTCGCCACAGGTTCAGCGCGTAGTGTTCCTGGTTTTGATCTTTATCAAGCAGTTGAAACCTGCTCTGATTTGCTGGAGAACTTTGGAGGGCATATGTATGCGGCCGGTCTGACTTTGAAGGTCGAAAATGTGGAAAAATTTGCTGAGCGTTTTGAAGAGGTTGTTAGCGCTTGTATTCAACCAGAAATGCTTATCCCTCAAATTGAGATTGATGCTAAACTTGACTTGGAGGCTATAACTCCAAAGTTTTATAGAATTCTTCGCCAGTTTCAGCCATTTGGCCCTGGAAACATGTCTCCTGTTTTTCTTACCGAAGAGGTGTACGATAATGGTGATGGGAGGAAAGTTGGTGCTGGTGCGGAACATTTGAAGTTAGATTTGATTCAAGAGAATAATCCATATAAGCCGATTGGTGCAATAGGTTTCGGATTGTCAGATCATTACGACAACATAAAAAAGGGATCAGCATGCAAGGTTTGCTATGCTATTGTAGAAAATCATTTTAGAGGAGTATCCTCTTTACAACTTCGGATCAAAGATATTAAGTTGCAAGACGAACCACTCTAGATTAAAAATCTAGGGTGGCCTGTAGCTTTATTTCTGTTTTCTTGCTACCTTCAATCATATCGGTTCCTTCTCCTATGCTGCTTATTGGCAGAGCGTAGAATGTTTGAGATATTTTAGCCCAAAAATTCAAGCGTTTTCTTGTTTTTATCTTGAGCATGAGATAAGCTCGATTTCCTTTGTTGTTAAAGGATGCAGATGCATACATTCCAGGGAGATCATTTTCGTAGTTATACTGAGCCACGTCCCAGCTGTCCGCTTTAAAGGTGGTGAATCTAGCGTATACTTGTAGCCGCGTTGAGGGAAAGGAATGCTGGATGTCGGTGTACAAGAGATAGCCCCATTGCGAACTGTGAGATTCTGGGGTGTATTTGCTAACTGATGAGCCGATGGTGATTTCAGTGTTTTTTGAAGGTATAAACTTTAAGTATAAATCACCCTTGTTGGTCTGAATTGTTTCTGTTTGGGAAAAGGTTGGTGGATTTTGTTTTTTATCCTGTTCTATTGTTTTATACCTATAGCGTAGTCGTCCTTCTATCTGTTTGGATAGGAATCCTTTGATGGCAATTCCAACTTCTGAACCATTTGAAGATTTGCTAACTCGATATTTGGGGTAAGGAAATTTAAACATATCGGCATATGCCGTGATAGCGTAGTTGAATTTGGGAATGATTTTTAGCCCGATGTAAAAGCCTTCTTCGTTGGTTGCGTTTGAATTTTCGCCAAAGGCATTGTTCCCAGATATTTTATATTGTCGAGAGTAGTTTCTGTAGGATGCTGATATGGTCGCTTTTGATGATATTTTAGAGGCCGTGCTTATGAGCGATGCCAGATTAAGGTTGTTGTCACTAGCAAATTCTCCAAATAGAGAATATTTTTTCCATTGCTTGTAGAAGTCGAGGCTAAATGCTTGTTCTAAATCTTGGACTCCTTTTTTGTTCATCTTTTTTGAAACGAAGTTTAAGGCGATGCTATTTTGCTTGTTTGAGTAGCTTATCTTGCCCGCAAGCAGCTGTTGGTTTACTGTTGCACGGCTATTGATTTCATTTTGGGTTCGATGCAATCCTGTTGTATAGGTTGTGAATTTAGAAGAATCGCTTGTAGATATTCGGCCGTCAAGCCATCTGTTTGAGGCGGCAAGTGTGATTGTAAAGGGCTTCATGTCTACCTCTGTTGCGATTCCTCGATAAAAAGATGTTTCATCAAATGATTTGTAAGCCGTAATACTACTTCTTTTTCGTATTGTGGAAGGGTCTCCACTTTTATTCATAGAGAATCCAGCCCAAGCAACAAGACCCTGTCCTAAATTTATTCGGTAGTCTCCAATTATAATTTTAGCCACGTGCTTAATGGGCGAAATTGCCGTAATACTAGTTGAGAAATTGTCAAAATAAAGTTGCTTGAGAGGGGCTTTTTCTCCAGCATCTTTTTCAGAGTGGATGTTGATAAAAATATTTGTACCCATTGTGAGATTGTAGGCCGCAGCATAGTGGAGGCGATTTCCTAAAAATTGATTATCAGTGGTGTCTTTGTATCCTTTTGCTTTTTGGAAAGTATAGGTGGATCTTCCCATGGCAGATTGCCTTGTCGGGATCAGATTTTTTAGCGTTAGGTACGTTTTTTCGGACGAAGTGGTGGTAACGAACGGAGAAATGATGCTAACGAGTTCTAAATCAAACCCAGGGACAAAATGGAGCTCGGTTGTTGACTTGAATTCTCCAAATTCTTTGATGTAATCTTTGATGCTTTGGATCAAAAAATCAGATAGTAGAGGGATTTTATCTAGTTTTGAATGGATGCTGTCATTTATGCAAATTGGATTTTTTAGGAGATCTTCGAATATTGACGAAAGTTCTTCAACATCCACTTTATCTTCGCTGATACTTGCGGTGTACTCAACTGCCCTTTTTACAGGGTCTCCTATGTCTGTTTGGGCGTAAGATAGTAGGGTGGCATAGGTTAGCGTTATGGTTATAATGTAGCATCGGAGCATGCTATGTGTTTTTGTTGTTGAAGAGAATTGTGACAGAAACTTGGGGCGAATATCCAAGGATATTATGCTTGGTTACGGCAAAATCAAATGTTAAAAAGTTGGTTGAATATCCAACTCCAATGCTAAGGATGTTCGGGGATGATCTAAACCCAGATCGGGCGTGTAGTCTTTTTAAAATATCCCATTCTATACCGGTGTGAATGGACGCTTTTTTATTAGTTTGATTTTCTATATCTGAGAAAATGGATATTCCCCAAGGTGACATGTAGGATATCCCTATTGCTAATGAAGCGGGGAGAGGTTCTTTAACTTCATTCCCAATAGACTCGTTTGTTGGATTTACAATGTGTATGCCAACCAGTAGTTCCTTGCTGATTTGTGCGTTTATCCCAACTTCGCCTGTAAAAGCCGCTACCGAACCGTAATTTTCGGTAACCTGAATATAGTGGTAGCAAAGTTTCCCTCCAAATGAAACTCCTTTCCAAATTTTCTTTCCGAAAGCAAGGGATGCAACCCCTTGGTTGTAGGAGGTGATTCCAAATCGGGAAATATACAATCCTACATTAAGGAACTTAGAGGCGTAGGTTCCTCCAATGGTAGTTTGATTGAGCTCTTTTATTAAGTAGGAATTTTCATAAAAGATTCCGGCTTGAAAGGTGGCATTTGAAAAAGTGAGGTTGGCTGGATTGTTCAGTGATGACCAAAAATCTGTAAGAGCAACATAGCTGCTTCCAAGGGCATTAGATCGGCTTCCTTTGGGAGTTATTTCTTCTACTTGTTGAGCTAAGGAACGGCTGGGAAAAAGAAAAAGAATGGATATCGAAAAAATACAGTAGATTCTCGATATGCCATTCTTTCGGTTCATTTATGTTTAATTTGTCTTGTATTCGTATTTGATTTCGGCAAGCTCTTTATTTGCTGCACTGATTTTTTTTGCTAAATCGGCTTTGAAAGCCTTAATTTTTTCAAAAATATCAGGCTCTCCAGTGCCAATGATCTGAGTTGCCAGAATAGCCGCATTTTTTGCTCCATCTAAAGCTACGGTTGCAACAGGAATTCCTGCAGGCATTTGTAGTATTGAAAGTATAGAGTCCCAGCCATCTATGGAGTTTGATGAGTTGACTGGCACGCCAATTACTGGTAGTGGAGTAAGTGCTGCAACAACTCCAGGGAGGTGGGCAGCACCGCCTGCTCCAGCAATAATCACCTTAACACCGCGAGTGTGCGCATTCTTTGCAAAATCAAGCACCATTTCGGGTACGCGATGGGCTGATAAGGCGTTGATTTCAAAAGGAATGTGCATTTCGTTTAAGAACTTTGCAGCGTCTTCCATTATTTTCATGTCGGAAGTGCTACCCATGATAATGCTAACTTTTGGTTGCATAAAGCGAACTTGAGGGATTAAATTAAAATTGAACAAATATTCTTACCTTCGCAAGATACTTAAAATTTCAACTCCAACTATGGAACGTATTAAACTTCATGACAAGGTTTTCGAAGTTTCTATTCCTTCAGAAAAAATACAAGAGGCTGTAAGAAAGGTTGCCGAGCAGATTAGTCGTGATTACAATGGGGACGATTGTCCTGTTTTCTTGAGCGTGCTGAATGGTTCATTTATGTTTACCGCCGACCTGCTAAAGAATATAGAGTTCAACAGCGAGATATCTTTCACTAAGCTTTCATCATACGAAGGAACCTCAACAACGGGCAAGGTGCACGAGTTGATCGGTATCACCAAGAGTTTAAAAGATAGGATTGTTATTGTAGTCGAGGATATTATTGATACAGGTACCACGCTTGAAAAGTTGGTGGAAATTATAGGCGCACAGCAGCCTCGTGAAGTCAAAATAGCAACGTTCCTATTTAAGCCTGAGGCTTATAAGAAGGATGTCAAAATTGACTACATAGGAATGGAAATTCCCAATGACTTTATTGTAGGTTACGGCTTGGATTATCAAGAACTTGGTCGTAATTACAAGGACATTTACACGCTAGTATCAGAATAACTTTAAAATAGTTTCGGCTTCTAATTATCATGTTAAATATTGTACTCTTTGGAGCTCCTGGTGCAGGCAAAGGCACGCAGGCCGAGTTGCTCATGAAGGAATATGGACTTTTGCATCTTTCAACAGGAGAAATGCTTCGCGAAGAGATTGCCAAAGGAACAGCTGCGGGGCAGAAAGCAAAGGCTATAGAGCAGGGGAATTTTGCACCAGATGAGGTTGTTATTGAGTTGGTAACTAGTAAGATTTTAGAAAATAGAGATTCTAAAGGTTTTGTTTTTGACGGTTTTCCACGTACGACCTCTCAGGCTGGAATCCTAGATTCCATTTTAGAATCGGTAGATTCTAATGTAACCATGATGATTTCGTTGGAGGTCGATCAGAAGGTGCTTGCAGAGCGACTTTTGAAACGTGGAGAGGAAGAAAATCGATTGGATGATAGGAATATCAGCATAATTGAGAAACGGATTGGAATTTATCACGAGCGAACAGAGGTTGTGATGGATTACTACAAGCAGGCCGGAAAGTTTTATCCGGTCTCCGGAGAGGGGACATTAGATGAGATCCTCAATCGGATTAAGGAACAAGTAATTGTGGCTACTCAGAAGTAGCTTAACGGAACCTAAGTACCAGAGCTGTAATTTTTGTACCTTTGCTGCTTAGGTTTGTAATATCAGCATCATGCAATCTAACTTTGTAGATTACGTTAAGGTCTTTTTACGCTCGGGCAATGGAGGTGCAGGTTCGTCTCACTTTCGTCGAGAGAAGTTTGTGGAGTTCGGTGGTCCCGATGGCGGTGATGGAGGCAAAGGAGCCAGCATCATCCTGCGTGGTAGTACCCAGCACTGGACGCTTATCCACTTAAAATATCGTAAGCATATTCATGCCGACAATGGAGATTGTGGCCATGGGCAGCGACGTTCTGGAAAATCCGGTGAGGATATTATTCTTGACGTTCCGCTGGGAACCGTAGCAAAAGATGCTGAAACGGGCGAGATCCTGATGGAAATAACCGAGGCGGGAGAAGAAAAGGTTATTGCACCTGGTGGGATTGGCGGTTTAGGTAACTGGAACTTTAAAACGGCTACCAATCAGGCTCCGAGATATGCTCAGCCAGGAATGCCTGGAATCGAAGGATGGTTTATTCTTGAACTGAAAATTCTTGCAGATGTGGGGCTTGTTGGTTTTCCCAATGCCGGTAAGTCAACGCTACTTTCGTCGATATCTGCGGCTCGACCTAAAATTGCTGATTACGCTTTTACTACCCTAGAGCCAAGTGTTGGTATTGTGGAGTATCGTGATGATCGCTCTTTTGTAATGGCGGACATTCCGGGTATCATAGAAGGTGCTCATGAAGGACGCGGTTTGGGTCTTCGCTTTTTGCGGCATATTGAACGTAACTCAATGCTACTTTTCTTGGTTCCTGCTGATAGCAAGGATATTCGTCAAGAGTATGATATACTCGTGAATGAGCTTAAAATGTATAATCCAGAGCTGCTCGACAAGAAGCGCATATTGGCTATTTCTAAGTCGGATATGCTTGATGAGGAGCTGATGAGTGAAATGGAGCAAGATTTGCCGAATATCCCTCATATATTCATAAGTTCTGTGGTTGGATATCATATGATGGAACTTAAAGATATGATTTGGAATGAACTAAATACAGATTAGAAAATGGAATGGCTGCTTGGAATTGATACGAAGATACTTTATTTTATAAATGGACTTAATACTCCTTTTCTGGATGAGGTTATGTGGATAATATCAAAGCCGATGCTATCCATTCCTATCTACTTGTTTTTTATTTACCTGTTTTATACGCTCGATGGGAAGAACTTCTGGAAACCTCTTTTAGCCGTTGTTTTGGTGGTTACTTTGGCTGATAGAATATCGGTAGAGTGCTTTAAAGATGTTGTTTGCCGGCTGCGTCCGAGCCATACAGAAGGTATTTTAGAAAATCTGCACTTCTACGTTAAATCCAACGGGCAGGCGTATCAGGGAGGACTTTACGGTTTTGTATCGTCTCATGCTGCCAATACCTTTGGAGTTGCCGTATTTATGATGCTGTATGCAAAGCGAAAGTACGTTACTGCAATCGCACTTGTTTGGGCTTCTGTAGTCTCTTTGAGTCGTGTGTATCTTGGGGTTCATTTTCCAACTGATATTTTGGCCGGTGGAGCGTTGGGTGCTCTACTTGGTTGGTTCGTTTTTTGGGGCTATAAAAAGCTGTCTAAGAAATATGGCTGGGTGAACTAAGCCCAGCCTTTTTTGTTTGATGCTAAAATTGTAGTTATGATATGTATCAACTTAGCATCAACTAACCCATATTTTAATCTGGCTGCCGAGGAATATCTGCTAAAAAACTATACAGATGATGTGTTGATGATCTGGCAGAGCGTTCCTTCCGTTATTGTAGGGAAGCATCAGAATATGATGGCCGAAATAAACTATCCCTACATTCTTAAGAATGGTATTCCTGTAATTCGACGCCTTTCTGGTGGAGGTACCGTATTTCACGACCTCGGTAATGTAAACTTTACGTATATAGCTAATGGCAAAGAGGGGCATATTGTCGATTTTAAGCGCTTCACTCAGCCAATCGTCGACTTTTTAAATTCGTATAAGGTACCTGCCGTTTTATCGGGGCGTAACGATATTTTGGTCGATGGGCTTAAATTTTCGGGGAATGCTGAGCACGTTTATAAGCAGCGGGTTCTACATCACGGAACAATTCTTTTTTCGTCGAACCTCGAAATGTTAAAGCAGGGTATAACTCGTGTTGGAGGTGTATATTCTGATAGCTCTGTAAAAAGTTTTAGAAGTAAGGTGGCAAACCTTGCTCCTTATTTTCGACCTCAGATAGATGTAGATACTTTCCGATCGTTGCTTTTCTCGTACCTAAAGGAAAGGCATTTTAGCGATAGCCACTTTTTTAGTGATGTAGAGATGGTGCAAATTCAGAGGCTGGCGGATGAAAAGTATAGTACATGGGAGTGGAATTTTGGCTATTCACCCGACTATTCATTCAATTCTGGAGATGGTTCTTTGATGAAAATCCATTTTTTTGTAAAAAAAGGGCGCATCGACGATATTAAAATCAGCAGTTCTGATGCTAATTTTTCGGATGTAATAATAGAGAGCTTGCGCGGCCTACCTCACGATGATTTCAAATCAATATCCCAAATTCTTGTTTCAAATTGTAATGATGGCTTGAAAGAATCCGATATAATAGCAGATTGGATTTACTAGTTTGACTTTTTTGTTAAGTGAAAGTTTGCTGCTTGTGATGTTAAATCACTTATATTTAACGTAATTCTGAAGTGATGTTAGAATAATATTTTATATTTTGTTAATCGAATTTATCTATTAGTTAGTAGTACATATGATCCAAGCCATGCATTCCCTATGGCTTGCCTACAGTGCACCATTGATATTGAACACTACACTTAGCAGCTCCCGACAAAAGCTGTTAGCATGATGGAATAAAGCCTCAACGTTGTCTACAAGAGGAAAATATATATACCAGATGTAGAATTAAAAATTGTGGTAGTATGAAGGTGTTAATGTTCGGGTGGGAATTTCCTCCACATATCACAGGAGGACTAGGTACTGCCTGTTATGGAATGACTAGGAGCCTTTCACGTAAGAACGTGGAGACAATTTTTGTAGTTCCTAAGGTTTATGGTGACGAGGATAAAGACGCTGCACGTATTATAGGTGCCGATGGTTATCAAATTAGCGAGCAGATTTTGGATAAAGAATTCCGGGAAAAGGTTTTAAAAATTAGTATTGATTCCAATCTTATTCCTTACGTATATCCAGATGGACCTGTTTTTACAGAACAGCAAGATTTGGAAGTAAAGCTCAATGCTATTCGGGATCAAGCCTCCTCTTTCCACTTTTCGGGGACTTATGGTGCTAACTTATATGAGGAGGTGAATCGTTTTGCTTTTATTGCAGGGATCATTGGTGCTGAATATAAATTTGATGTTATCCATGCTCACGATTGGTTAACATTTCAGGCAGGTGTTGCTGCCAAGCACATATCCGGAAAACCGCTCATAGTGCATGTTCATGCAACAGAATTCGATCGTTCGGGAGAGAATGTAAACAAGCATGTTTTTTCGATTGAAAAGTTGGGTATGACAGAAGCCGACATGGTGGTTTGTGTCAGTAACCTCACCCGTAATATTGTAATTAGCCGTTACGGTATTAATCCCAAAAAAGTAAAGGTGGTGCATAATGGTGTCGATTTTAAGCCGAGTAAGCTCTCCATGGTCGAAAAGCAAAAAACGGTACCAGAAAAGGTCGTAACCTTTATGGGGCGGATAACCTACCAAAAAGGGCCTGACTATTTTGTGGAAGCGGCCTATAAAATTCTAGAGAGAACTTCTAATGTTCGGTTTGTTATGGCAGGCGATGGCGATATGCTTAAGCATTGCATTATGCGTGTTGGTAAGCTGCGCATGGGCGATAAGTTTCACTTTACTGGTTTTTTAAAAGGATCAGATGTTGAGCGAATGTTGGCTAATACAGACGTATTTGTAATGCCATCGGTTTCGGAACCTTTTGGTATTGCACCCCTCGAAGCAATGCGATCAAAAGTTCCTGTTATAATTTCCAAACAATCTGGGGTTTCAGAGGTTTTAGATTATGCATTAAAGGTTGATTTCTGGGATGTCGATGCTTTGGCTGATGCAATTTATGGATTGGTAACCTATCCTGCTCTATCACAACTTCTGAAGCAAGAAGGCTACCTTGAAGCTTCAGATTTGAAGTGGGATAAGGTTGCAGACAACTTAATTCGTTGCTACAAAGCTTTAGTATAACATTCTTCCATTTTTTTAATCACTGATAATGAAAAATATTTGCTTTTACTTTCAGGTTCATCAGCCTTTTCGGTTAAAACGGTATAGGTTTTTTGATATTGGTAAGGATGTCAGCTACTTTGACGACTCTGCAAACAGGAGTATAATGAACAAGGTTGCAGAGAAATGCTATTTGCCAATGAATTTGCTGCTGCTTAAGCTAATCAAAAAGCATAAGGGTGAATTTAAGGTTGCATTTTCTATTTCTGGAACTGCTATCGAGCAGATGGAATTGTATGCACCAAAAGTTTTGGATTCGTTTAAAGAGCTTGCTAAAACTGGATGCGTTGAGTTTTTGGCTGAGACATACTACCACTCCTTATCTTCTATATCGGATACTGAAGTTTTCGAAGATCAGGTTCTTAAGCATAAGCAAAAAGTTGAGTTCCTGTTTGGGCAAGTGCCAACGGTATTTCGCAATACGGAGCTCATTTACTCCGACTTAATTGGTGCAAGGGTTGGCAAAATGGGCTTTAAGGGGATGCTGGCCGAAGGGGTAGATGGCATCTTAGGAAAAAGAAGCCCCAACGTACTTTATGTAAATCCCTTTATGCCTTCACTGAAGCTGCTGCTCCGGAACTATCGCTTAAGCGATGACATCGCCTTCCGCTTTTCGAATCAAGGATGGGCTGAGTGGCCTTTAACTGTAGAGAAATATTTGAAATGGTTGAAGGAGACGGCTATAACCGACCAGGTTGTTAACATCTTTATGGATTACGAAACGTTTGGAGAACATCAGTGGGCGTCAACCGGCATTTTTAATTTTATGGAGATGTTGCCCGCCGCAATACTTAAATCTAAGGAATTCAATTTTGCTACTCCATCCGAAATCGTAGAATCTCTCACACCTGTCGATGCCATTAGTGTTCAAACCAATGTTTCGTGGGCTGATGTAGAGCGAGACCTTTCTGCGTGGCTAGGAAATGGGATGCAGGATAATGCTTTTGAAAAGATATTTTCATTGTCGGCAGCCGTTGATAAGCTTGCTGACGATAGCTTAAAGAGCATTTGGGGAAAGTTGCAGACCAGCGATCATTTTTACTACATGTGCATTAAGTGGTTGGCCGATGGTGATGTGCATAAGTATTTCAACCACTACAGTTCTCCTTATGAGGCGTTTATTACCTATATGAATGTGGTAAGTGATTTTGAGATGCATGTAAATAGGGGTTTAGAATTACAGAATAAGGTGCAGGTTAGCCTGCAAAAAGATATGGTTGAGGAGAAGAGTTCTGCTCAGCCTACCGATCCAATGTGTTACTTAGGTTAAAATGTTTACGATATGAGCATAGCTAACGACATCGTGCCTTCCTACCTTTTTGAGGTTGGTTGGGAGGTTTGCAACAAAATTGGGGGGATTCATACTGTAATAGCAACAAAAGCTCTCCAGATTTCGGAAGTATTACCAGGTCGGCATATCTGCATAGGGCCTGATGTTTATAAAGATACAACAGACAATCCCGAGTTCTTAGAAGATAAGGAGCTTTTTAGAGGATGGCGAGAGCGACTTTTTCATGAGGGGTTGCGAATCCGTGTCGGTAGGTGGAATATTCCTGGGTATCCAATAGTCTTTTTGGTGGATACATCATCTTACATATCTAAAAAGGATGAGCTGCTAAAGTGGTACTGGGAACAGTTTAACCTAGACTCATTGACTGGGCAGTGGGACTATATCGAGCCAGTTCTTTTTGGATTTTCGGCAGGACGTGTGATCGAAAGCTTCTATCACTATACCCTTACAGGCGATAACAAGGTGGTTGCTCACTTTCATGAGTGGATGACAGGAACTGGGCTGCTTTACTTAAAGGCTCAAATGCCTTTGATATCTACAATCTTTACAACTCACGCAACTGTGCTGGGGCGTTGTTTGGCTGGTGCTAGCATGCCTCTCTATGAAAGTATGCTCAGTGTTAATCCGGATCTTGCTGCTCGCGATCATAACGTTCAGGCAAAGCATTCTCTTGAAAAAACAGCGGCAAATGAGGCAGATGTTTTTACTACTGTAAGCAGCATCACGGCAAAGGAGTGTTCCCACTTTTTGAATAAAACGGTGGATTTAATTACCCCAAATGGGTTTGATTCTTCCATTGTACCAGGGGTGAACGATCTTAAGCTGAAAAGAATTGAGGCTCGAATTGCGATGTTAGAAGTCGCAGAGGCTCTGCTTGCTCGTCCAGTTGCTCAGGATTGCATTATATTGGGAACTTCTGGTCGATACGAGTTTAAAAATAAGGGATTAGATGTTTTTATCGATTCGCTAGGATTGCTAAATAAGGACGAGGAGCTAAAGAAGGAGGTGCTTGCGTTCTTTTTTGTTCCCGCAAATCAGCATGGCCCCAGAAAAGATTTGGTAAAAAACTTACACGATAAGAATATTGCCGATGCCGTCACTTTACAGGATCCTTTTTTAACCCATTACTTGGTCGAGCCGAGCATCGATCCTGTTCTGAATAAAATTAGGCAGGCTGGATTGGGGAATGGAGAGTCGGATAAGGTGAAGGTGTTCTTTGTTCCCAGCTACTTAAACGGGAATGACGGTATCTTTAATAAAAAGTATTACGAGCTACTGGTTGGTCTTGATGCAAGTGTTTTCGCCTCCTACTATGAGCCTTGGGGGTATACACCTCAGGAAAGTTTGGCTTTCCATGTGCCTACATTTACCACCTCGCTAGCCGGGTTTGGTAATTGGATGGAGGTTCATGGCTATACAAACAAGGGGTTAGAGGTTATTCCTCGTACCGATAGCAACTACCCAGATGTTGTAGAGAACATTAAAAAGACCATTCTCAACTTTACAACGGTAGAGGTTAAACAGTTTGAGAAGCTGAGAGTGGAGGCCGGAACCCTAGCTGCTCAGACGCAATGGCGATCGTTTGTGAAGTACTATCAAAAGGCCTACTCACAAGCAATCAATAAGTCTTTTGGTAGAACTAATAGGCAAGTAGGTATGGATAAGAGCGACTTGATTTCGTTTATAGATAAAGCTCAAGAATTGAGCAAGCCTCGTTGGTCGAAAGTATTTGTTCAGAAGAATGTGCCTGAGCGGCTCAAGCCTCTTGAGGAGATTTCGAGAAACTACTGGTGGTCTTGGTCGTATGCTGCTCAAGATTTATACAAGGAGATTGATCCTGATCTTTGGGAAAGCTGCGGAAAGAATCCTGTTGACTTCTTGAACCAGCTAAGCTTCTTGAAGTACAGGGCGCTTGAAACCGATAGTGACTTTCTCTCTCGCCTGAACTCTGTTTACTCCGATTTTAAGTCGTATATCGAAAAGAAAGAAAAGAATGGCTACAAGGTTGCCTACTTTAGCATGGAGTATGGTATCGATCGTTCCTTAAAAATCTATTCGGGTGGATTGGGCGTGCTTGCTGGCGACTATTTGAAGGAAGCTAGCGATCAGAATGCTGGAATAGTTGC
This sequence comes from Alistipes sp. ZOR0009, assembly GCF_000798815.1. Classification (NCBI taxonomy): domain Bacteria; kingdom Pseudomonadati; phylum Bacteroidota; class Bacteroidia; order Bacteroidales; family Rikenellaceae; genus Alistipes; species Alistipes sp. ZOR0009. The sequence continues at coordinate 61,887 of NZ_JTLD01000021.1, forward strand.
CGTAGGTTTGCTCTATCGGTATGGCTATTTTGCTCAGCAGCTATCCTCTACGGGTCAGCAAATATCGCTTCATGATGCCCAGGACTTTTCCAAGTTGGCCATTACTCAGGTAAAAGATTGCGATGGCTCTCCGTTAACTATATCGCTACCACTTCCTGGACGACGGCTATTTGCTCGGGTATGGCGGGCTGACGTTGGCCGTACAGAACTTTATTTGTTGGATTCGGACTATGAGGCAAACCTTCCTGAAGATAGAACGATAACCCATCAGCTTTATGGTGGAGATTGGGAGAATAGGCTAAAGCAGGAGGTTTTACTGGGCATTGGAGGTATTCGTGCTTTAAAGAGAATGGGCATAAATCCGAATATTTACCATTGCAACGAAGGGCATGCGGCATTTATTGGTTTGGAGCGTATGGTAAACTACATCGAAGATGAGAAGCTATCCTACGCCGAGGCTATAGAGGTTGTTCGTTCCTCTTCCATATTTACTACGCATACTCCTGTTCCTGCAGGGCACGATGCTTTCCCTGAAGAGATGTTACGTCCTTACTTAAGCTACCTTCCTGCTCGGTTGAAAATTTCGTGGGAGCAGCTCCTTCGTTTGGGTGATTTGAAGGCTAGCAATCCGGCTGAAAAGTTTTCGATGAGCATGCTTGCCGCCAACCTCTCTCAGGAGATTAACGGCGTTAGTATGCTGCATGGAGAGGTTAGCCGAGATATCTTTAAGAAGCTGTATAACGGCTATATGCCATCTGAACTGCATATTGGTTATGTAACAAATGGAGTGCACTATCCAACTTGGGCATCTAAGGAAATTGTACAGCTTATCGAGAATGATGATGTTCCTAATGCGGCAGAAGCCATCGGAACTCCCGCATGGAAGGAGCGAATTGATAGCATAGACGATAGGCAGCTCTGGGAGACAAAGCACAAGCTCCGATCAAAGCTGATAGAGGTGGTTCGGCGTAGGCTCCTAGATCCAACGTATGCTAAGTACGACGATCCAAAGCAGGCCATGAGGGTAGAAGAGGGGCTTCGCGATGATATTCTTATAATTGGTTTTGCGCGTCGCTTTGCAACCTATAAGCGAGCTAGCCTTCTTTTTAGGGATATGGAACGCCTAAAGGCTATTGTTAGTAGTACAGACAGGCCTATTCTATTCCTATTTGCGGGTAAGGCACATCCAAACGATAAGCCAGGACAGGACTTGATAAAGTATATCGTGGAGATGTCTAAGCGGGAAGAGTTTGAAGGCAAGGTGATCTTCCTTCAAAATTACGATATGGAGTTGGCACGTAGCATGGTTCAGGGGGTTGACATTTGGCTTAACAACCCAATGCGCCCTATGGAGGCTTCGGGAACCAGCGGGCAAAAGGCAGTTATGAACGGAACGTTACATTTTAGCGTTCTAGATGGCTGGTGGGTCGAGGGTTACCAGCAAAATGCCGGATGGGCCTTGCCTCAGGAGCAGCTTTACGAAAATCAGGAGTATCAAGACCAGTTTGATGCCGAGACAATTTACTCGATTATTGAGGATGATGTTCTTCCATCTTTTTACGAAAAGGGAAAAGATGGCGTGCCACATATCTGGATTGAGTACATCAAAAACTCGTTGAAGTATGTTGCACCGCAGTTTACCACTAAGCGAATGCTGCACGACTATCAGAAGAAGTACTACAAGGTTCTGATTGGTAGAAATAAGGATATTGGTGAGAACAGCTACGATATGGCTCGCGAATATGCCGATTGGAAACGAAAGGTGCTGAGAAATTGGTCGAGCATAGGTTTGCTTTCCTTGAGCCAATTCCAGGCAGACAATGATGAGATCATTTTAGGAAAGAAGTATAGCTCCTACGTGAAGCTCGATTTAAAGGAGCTCTCAACCGAAGATGTTGGTGTGGAGCTGGTGGTTGCTAAGATGCTCGAAGGGGATGCTGCTGAGATTCTCGTCAAAAAGGAGTACGACTTGGTGGAGACCGAAGGGCCGATTGCCACCTACAAGGTTGATTTGATCCCGATTACCCCAGGTATTTATGAGGTAGGCGTAAGGGTGTTTGCAAAATGTAAGTACATGCCGCATAGGCAAGATTTTTGCCTAGTTCGGTGGTTGTAGATAAAAAAAGAGGGAGACCATTTGGTCTCCCTCTTTTTTATAGTAAAGGTTTCTTTGTGTTCGCCTTTTTTACTTCATTTTTCATCTTGCTCTCATTCTCAAGAGGCGAAGTGCCGTACACCTCGCACTCCATGTAGTATTTCGGAACTTCTCCGTACCCTCCAAGCTCCTTCTTCTCTTTTACCAGCAGGTACATCCCTCCGTTGGCGGCCGCTTTTTTCTTGGCCATAACCTCGGCGCTCGATTTGGCTCCCAGAGCCGTAGTAACGTTGGATGAAGATTTTCCGATGATGATAGCTCTTAGGTACATGCCATCAACATCCGACTGCTTGTCTGTTACAATAATCGAACGCCAGTCTGTTGCCGACACGTTCGAGAAAACAGGCTTGTTGTACACCTCCACCTTGCCAGAGGCATAGACAATACGCTGCACCATCTTTCTAACAATTTCGCGCTCCACATTGTTGGAGTCTGGTAGCGTGTAGAATACTTTTGAGGAGGAAACGCTGGTTACCGAGGTAAGTAGCGTATCGCGTGTAAGGGTAAATATGGTATCCTTCGGATGTTTCGCTGGTAGATTACCTTGACCAAAGCTAAGGTTAGAAAGGGTAATGCCTAGTAAAAATAGAAGGGGGCTGAAGATTCTTGCCATAACATTAGTTTATTCCCGTGACTAAATAAGTACTCCACGCTGCATGCGGGCGTTGAAGATTGGCAAAAATAGCAATAATTGTGCACGAGCCCACATAATTAACATATCTCCTCTCATTTATTGAGGCAGGCACCGTCGCTATGACGAAATAAAAGAATTGACACATTTTACCACACATCCCTAAGTGGTTAGTGATCAAAAAATAAATTGTCAAAATAGAGGGGAAGTGTAGTGCTCTGCAAGAGGTTTTATTTGAGCTCTATTCCTTTTTGTCCGAATTATTCCGAAAAATGATGTAAAATTGTAGCGGGTTCAAAGGCTTGAGCTATTTTTGATGACACGAGAAGATGGAAACAGTAGTTGTTGTAATTTACCTAATCGCTTATATCGCATTATCTTGTATTTTGTTCATCCCTGCTTTGATCGTATGGCTTATCAATTTGCCGTTCGACAGGGAGGTTCGTTGGCTTAACAGCTACCGCTTTTGGTGGGGGCGGCTGTACTTTAACATAAGCCCCGGCTGGACCGTAAGCGCCGAAGGTATGGAGAACATAGACGCTACCAAGCAGTACATCGTGGTGATGAACCACCAATCGGCCCTAGACATTCCATTTTCAACCTTTATTCGATCGCAGTTTAACTGGGTGTCGAAGTTCGAGGTGCTATACATTCCTGTTATTGGATGGCTTATGTGGATGTGCCGAGACATTCCTATCAAGCGCGGAACCACCAAGAGCACCCGCATGATGATGCACGCCATATCGGAAAAAATAGCCAACGGGAAGTCGGTACTCCTTTACCCAGAGGGAACCAGAACCCGAGATGGAAAGGTAAAGCACTTTAAGGAGGGAGCCTTTGTGGTAGCCAAGAGCAACAAGGTGGGAATACTGCCGGTAGTTATAGAGGGTACCTTTGATGCGATGCCCCGCGGTAAGTTCGGGTTTAAGCTCTCCCAAGAGTTTAGAATGAAGGTGCTTCCGGAGGTTAGCTTCGAATCAATCAAAGACCTAACACCGCGCCAGGTGGCCGAGCAGCTCGAGGTGATGATGCGAACCGTGCATCAGGAGATGGCCCCCGAAAAGTACAAGTAGCATGTAATTTACGTCTTATCCCCGGCCATGCTTTTGGCCGTGTGGGGATATGCTTTATAAAAATAGAACAGAAGATGCCTTTGCTCAGATTTAAATCGGTTGACCAAGATAAGTTGGTTGCCATTAGCACCAAGCTGGTGGACGAGTTGGTTGAAATAGTTGGCTCTCCTCGCGATTACTTCAGCTTGGAGCATATCCCTTCGACCTTTATTATGGACGGACGAATTGTAAAAACCAACCCAATTGTGGAGGTCGCTTGGTTTGCCCGTACGCAGGAAATGCAGGATAAGGTGGCGCAATGCATAACCAACCACCTTATAAAGGCGGGGTATCTTACCGTTGATGTCTACTTCGTGAAGCTAAAGCGCGAGCGATACTACGAGAACGGAGAGCATTTTTAACATTCGAGGCATATGTCTAAAGGCTTGCCATATCGTCTATGAAGGTGGATGTGGCAAGCCTTTTGCTTCTAGGCCCTCCATTTTAATAATGCTTTAAATCTGTTGGGGTTGAGGCGGTACGTTAATAACTTGTTGATAATTTGTATTAACGAGCCACGCTATTTTCTCCTATATTTGCAATAGCAATCTATATAGCCAATATGACTGTAAACTATTCTGAAGATAGTATTCAGACACTCGACTGGAAAGAGCACATCCGTCGTCGTCCTGGTATGTACATCGGTAAGTTGGGCGATGGCTCTTCTCCCGATGACGGTATTTACATCCTGCTAAAAGAAGTGCTGGACAACTCCATTGACGAGTTTGCCATGGGCTTCGGAAAGAAGATCTCTATTAAGATTGACGATAAGACCGTGTCGGTACGCGACTATGGGCGTGGTATTCCGTTGGGCAAGCTGGCCGACGTTGCCTCTAAGATGAACACTGGAGCAAAGTATGACTCTAAGGCATTCGTAAAGTCGGTAGGGTTAAACGGGGTTGGTATAAAGGCGGTTAACGCCCTTTCTATCGACTTTCAGATTCAGGCCTTTCGTGATGGGCAAACTCGTAAGATCGTCTTTTCCAAAGGGGAGGTTATTTCAGACACCAATACGGTGGCCGATGAGAATGGCTTCTCCAACGGTACAGCCGTAAGCTATACGGCCGACGAGACGGTGTTTGGTAAGTACATCTTCAACTACGATTTCGTAGAGGCGATGATTAAGAACTACATCTACCTGAACACCGGCTTAACCATCGAATTTAACGGCACCAACTATACCTCGAAGAATGGTCTGCTCGACCTGCTAACCGATAACATCTCGGACGAGCCACTTTACGCGCCAATCCACCTAAAAGGGGAGGATTTCGAGATGGCCATTACCCACGGCACCTCGTACGGCGAAGACTATTACACCTTTGTGAATGGGCAGCACACCACGCAGGGGGGAACGCACCTTGTTGCCTTTAAGGAGGCTTACGTTAAGACTATTCGCGAGTACTATAAGAAAGATTTTGATGCCAGCGATATCCGTAACTCCATTGTCGCGGCCATTAGCATCCGCGTGATAGAGCCGGTATTCGAGTCGCAGACAAAAACCAAGCTGGGCTCTAAGGATATTGGTCCCGATGGCCCATCGGTACGTAACTTTGTTGTCGACTTTGTTAAGGAAAAGCTGGATAACTACCTGCATAAAAATCCAGAGGCTTCCGAGGCGCTGCTAAAGAAGATTCTGGAGAGTGAGAAGGACCGCAAGGCCATCTCTGGCATTCAGAAGCTGGCAAAGGAGCGCGCTAAGAAGGCCAACCTCCATAACCGAAAGCTGCGCGACTGCCGTTTGCACAATGGAGATAAGAATCCTCGTGCCGAAGAGAGTACGCTCTTTATCACCGAGGGTGACTCGGCGAGCGGTTCTATCACCAAAAGCCGCGACGTGAATACCCAGGCTGTGTTTAGCCTAAAGGGTAAGCCCCTAAACTGCTACGGACTTACCAAAAAGATTGTTTACGAAAACGAGGAGTTTAACCTGCTTCAGGCAGCCCTAAATATTGAGGAGGATATCGATAACGTTCGCTACAACAAGGTGGTTATCGCTACCGATGCCGACGTGGACGGGATGCACATCCGCCTGCTGCTTATTTCCTTCTTCCTGCAGTTTTTCCCCGATCTTATTCGTCGTGGGCACCTCTTCATTCTGCAAACACCCCTTTTCCGTGTGCGCAACAAGAAGCAAACCTTCTACTGCTACAATGAGGAGGAGAAGCTAGAGGCCATTGCTAAGCTGGGTGCCAACCCTGAGATCACCCGATTTAAGGGGCTTGGTGAAATCTCCCCCGACGAGTTCCGCAACTTTATCGGGGAAGATATCCGCCTAGACCCCGTGCGCCTTACCAAGGAAGATTCGGTACACGACCTGCTTCAGTTCTATATGGGGAAAAATACCCCCGAGCGCCAGGAGTTTATCATCGGCAACCTGAGGGTTGAGGAGGATGTGGTCGAAGATCTCGAAAAGATGGTTGAAGTGGCCGACGTGCTCGACGAAATTGAGCTGCTGGCCGAAAATATCGAAGAGATGACGCAGCGCCAAACGGCCAACGAATAGATATAGACAAAAATGACTACAGAATAGCTACATAGATGAGCGAAGAGCTGGACAAAAGTTTGGAAATGGAAGACGACTCAGTCAAATCGTCTAGTCCCGAAGAGAAAGCCCACTACCAGAAACTGTTGGGTGAAACAAAGAAGTACAAGCTATCGGGGATGTATAAGGATTGGTTTCTTGACTACGCCTCGTACGTAATTCTAGAACGTGCCGTTCCGCACGTAATGGACGGGTTTAAGCCTGTACAGCGTCGTATTCTGCATGCCATGAAGAAAATGGATGATGGCCGCTACAATAAGGTAGCCAACATCATCGGCTTTACCATGCAGTTTCACCCGCACGGCGACGCCTCCATTGGCGATGCGCTGGTACAGCTGGGGCAGAAGGACCTGCTTATCGACTGCCAGGGTAACTGGGGGAACATACTAACCGGCGACAGCTCGGCGGCCCCTCGTTACATCGAGGCGCGCCTCTCGAAGTTTGCCAACGATGTGGTGTTTAACCCCAAAACTACCGAGTGGATGGCCTCGTACGACGGCCGTAACCAGGAGCCGGTAACCCTGCCCGTAAAGTTCCCTTTGCTGCTGGCACAAGGCGTAGAGGGTATTGCCGTAGGCTTGGCTTCGAAGATCCTTCCACACAACTTTGTCGAGCTAATCGACGCTTCGGTAGCGCACCTGCGTGGTGAGGATTTTGAGCTTTACCCCGACTTCCCAACTGCCGGGATGATTGATGTTACCCGCTACAACGACGGGTTGCGCGGTGGAGCCGTAAAGGTTCGCGCCAAAATCAACAAGCTTGACAAGAAAACCTTGGTGGTAACTGAGGTGCCTTTCGGAAAGACAACCACGTCGCTCATAGAGTCGATTCTTAAGGCCAACGATAAGGGCAAGATCAAGATAAAGAAGGTGGACGACAACACCGCCCAGGATGTGGAGATCGTGATACATCTGGCCAACGATGTGAGCCCAGATATGACCATCGACGCGCTCTACGCCTTTACCGACTGCGAGGTATCCATCTCGCCCAACTCCTGCATCATTATGAATAAGCGCCCCTACTTTATGGGCGTTAAGGAGATACTTCGCCGCTCAACCGAGCAAACGATGCTGCTGCTTAAAATGGAACTCGACATCCGCCTGCACGAGCTCGAGGAGGGATGGCACATGTCGTCGTTGGAGAAGATATTTATCGAAAACCGCATATACATTACCATTGAGGAGTGCGAAACCTGGGAGTCGGTTATCGAAACCATCGACCTTGGGCTGAATCCGTTTAAGCCGCTGCTACGCCGCGAGGTTACCCGCGAGGATATCATCAAGCTGACGGAGATAAAAATTAAGCGCATTTCGAAGTTCGACACCAAGAAGGCCGATGAGTACATTCGCGGCATGGAGGAGGAGATGGACCAGGTGAAAAACCATCTGGCCCATCTGGTAGACTATACTATCGACTACTTCGAGAACATTCGCCGTAAGTACGCCAAGGGGCGCGAGCGTAAAACCGAAATCCGCAACTTCGACGTTATACAGGCAACTCAGGTGGTTGTGGCCAACGAGAAGCTGTACGTTAACCGCAAGGAGGGATTCTTTGGTACCGGCCTTAAGAAGGAGGAGTTTGTTTGCGAGTGCTCGGATATCGACGACGTAATTGTATTCCTACGCGATGGCCGCTACGTTATTACCAAGGTAACCGACAAGGGCTTTGTGGGCAAGGATATTCTTCACATTGCCGTATTTAAGAAAAACGACACCCGTACCATCTACAACGTGGTTTACCGCGATGGAAAGAACGGGGCGATATACATGAAGCGCTGCGCCATTACCGGCATTACGCGCGATAAGGAGTACGATATCTGCAAGGGAACACCCGGTTCCAGCATCCTGTACATGAGCGCCAACCCCAACGGCGAGGCCGAGGTGCTTAAGATATACTTTAAGCCACGTCCAAGGCTCAAGAAGCTTATTGTGGATCTCGACTTCTCCGAGCTGGCCATCAAGGGGCGTTCATCGATGGGTAACATCTTCACCAAGTACGCCATCCATAAGGTGGTGCTAAAGGAGAAGGGCGTTTCTACGCTCGGTGGGCAGAATATATGGTTCGACGATACGATACGTCGCCTAAACGCAGACGGACGCGGCACCCATCTTGGCGAGTTCCTTTCTGACGATAGGATTCTGGTAATTGCCAAAAACGGCACCTACTACACCACATCGTACGAGCTAACCAACCGCTACGAGGATGAGATACTTCGAATTGAGAAGTACGATTCGGAAAAGGTATTCTCCGTTACCTACTACGATGGCGAGCAGAAGTTCTTCTACGTGAAGCGCTGCACGCTGGAGCTCAGCGAGCGTCCGTCGGAGCTTATTGGCGAGCACAAGGCTTCGTACATCATAGAGGTTAACGACGACGACTATCCGCAGCTCGAGGTTGTCTTTGGTGGAGGCCATAGCGCCCGACCAATGGAGCATATCGACGTGGATGAATTCATTGGCGTTAAGAGCTCCAAGGCAAGAGGCAAAAGGGTATCCAACTACGAGGTGGGTAAGGTAACCTTTATCGAGCCGCTGGAGAAGGAGCCCGAGCCTACCGATGAGGAGCTGGAAGACGAGGAGGATGGACCTGTAGATTTAAGCCTCGATCCGGAAGATACCAGCAACGCCAAGCAGATGGACTTGGGCCTTTAGCCCCAGCATCGGCATCCGTAGAGGCATAAAATATCGAATCCCCTTCCAAAGCAGCATGCTTTAGAAGGGGATTCTTCTTTTACATGATGGTCTTGCCCCTGCAGCATCCCTGTTTCTGCGCTTGGGTTCGCTCTGCAGTGGTGGTATATTCTGGGATGCCGCCAAAAGAGGCGGTGGATGGGTGAGTACAAAATCGGGAAAAGTTGCTCTTATATAGGTAGAAACCCCCTTTTATGGATGGGATTTCTGCCTATAACTATAGCTAAATATATCTATCTATGAAAAAGCTTCTTTTCTTGCTCTCGGTACTTGCTCCGTTTGCTCCAAGTCGCACCCTTGCGCAGGAGGCCAGCGTCGAAAAATCTTTATGGCAGGTTCAAACCAGCTTTCTGGATATATGGGGAAGCAACGAGCGGCGCCTGACCAGCCAGCTTACCCTACGCGGTGAGGCTGGTTTTACGGGATACTTCTGGTACGGCTCCTTTTACCCTAAGTCTGGCTTTGCCATTGTACCCGTGCTTACGGTAGAGCCGCGCTGGTACTACAACCTCGAGAAGCGAAGCCGTATGGGTAAGCCTACTGATGGGAATAGCGCGAACTTTTTGGCCTTCAGCACCTCCTTCTATCCACGCTGGTTTCTAATCTCCAACTATCGCAACGTCGAAAGCGTTAACCAGCTCGAGCTTAGCGCGCTTTGGGGGATAAGGCGCAGCTGGAAGTGGGTAAACTTTGAGGTTGCCCCAGGAGTTCGCTACTACTACGCCTTTGCTAAGGCCGTAGGCTACGAGCGTAACGAGGGGCGCTTTACGCTTGCCGCCAGGCTTCGTGCAGGTATCAACTTAAGGTAAGCTACCCGGGCTGCCACAGGTGCCTACTGTACATTGTTTTAGGGGAACTATTGACGTTCAGAATTTAAAACTAGGTGTTTATTTGTTTGAGATTATTTGTACTAAGTCGGTTTCTCGAACAAAGTTTATGAAGATGTAAAAACGAGGGGAGTCTTGATTTTCGAGGTTCTCCTTGTTGTTAAGGTCGTTGATCCCTATAAAAAGAAAGAGGCAGCATTCACATGCGACCTCTTTTTTCCATTTGGGAATAATAAATGGTGACTTTACTTTAAAAAAATAAAGCTGGCTGTTGGAATATAAGGGATAAATTTAGTCAACTTTTATGTGTATACTCGTGGCAAAAATCTTGCCATTTGATTGCCTTCAAAATTATTTTAGTACATTTTTGCATCAAAAGGAAGTCAATCTACTACTTTAACGGATTAAAAAAGGGAAAGGTTCAAAATTGACTATTAAATAGTTTGAATTAGTTTAAATATAGTTGATGTAAGTCAGCCTTTCGTGGTTATCTATTTCCAAAATTATTACTACTTTACTCGAAAATCCAGCCATCGCTGCTTTATTTTGATTTATATGCGTATTTTTTTGATTGGCTTCATGGGATGCGGTAAAACTACAGTTGGAAAACGGCTGTCCTCCAAGTTGGGGTTGAAATTCCTCGATTTGGATCAGTTTGTAGAGGAGAAGTATGGAAAAACCGTTACCGAACAGTTTTCTGAGTTAGGAGAGCAGGGGTTTAGGGAGCGGGAGCGTGATGCGGTTGTTGAAGTTTCAACGATGATGGATGACGTACTCGTATCTACTGGCGGTGGTGCCCCTTGCTTTTACAATAATATGGATGTAATGAGGGAAAATGGCATTACCATCTATCTTAAAATGACCCCCAATGCACTTGCAAGCCGATTAAAAGGTGCTCGAAAAAATAGACCTCTGCTGCAGGGAAAAACTTATGAGGAATTGGTAGACTATATTGCCCTCACCTTAAATAATCGAGAACCTTTTTACGATAGAGCAAGAATTGTGGTTTCTGCATTAAGTATTGATGTTGATGGACTTGTTAATAGGGTGTATCATATCGTGAAATAGCTATCTACAAGGTCGATTGTTGTTGTGTTAATTCTAAAATGTATCGAAAAGTGCAGTACGGTGTTGTTGAAATATTAAATATTGTAGGTTCGCTAGCTTTGTTTCTTTATGGAATGAAATTGATGAGCGAATCGCTTCAAAAGTTGATAGGAGGCACATTGAAACGATTTTTGCCTGCAATGACAGCTAATCGGATTAATCAAATTTTTGCTGGTACTTTTTTTACGGCAGCCATTCTTTCTTCTTCTGCGGCTTCTGTTATGGTTGTTAGCTCTGTGAATGCTGGGGTTATATCCCTGTCTCAGTCGGTTGGCATAATATTGGGCGCAAATATTGGTGCTACTTTTTCTGCGTGGATGGTTTCTTTGCTTGGCTTTAAGTTTGGTGTAGATCTATTTACAGTTTCGGTATTGGCTATTGGAGTCCCTTTGGTCTTTTCTTCGATTGAAAAACGAAAAGCATGGGGAGGCGTTTTAGTTGGCTTTTCGTTGCTTTTTATCGGAGTTGCTATTTTAAAGGATGCAATTCCGTCATCTCGAATGGTAGAAATTGTCATTGATTTTGTGAGCCAAAGTGCTGTTTGGGGTTTTGGAGCAGTAGTTGTATTTTTATTAGTTGGCATGTTGTTAGCGCTTATTACTCGTTCGTCGAGCGCTATCTTTGTGTTTACTTTGGCCCTTTGTAGTCAAGGGTGGATCCCTTTTGCATTGGCAACAGCAATGATTTTGGGTGCTAATATTGGAACGGCAATTGTGACGAACTACATTGCATCCGCAGGGAATGTCTCAGCGCGAAGGTCTGCTCGTGTTCATTTTATTTACAATGTGTTTGCAACTTGCCTAATGCTGCTCGTTTATTCCATTGTAAAAATTGATGGAGTAGAGACGCTTTTTGCAGGTATGGATGTGGCTGTTGCTTTGCCTTTGTTTTATACCTCTTTTAACTTGCTAGTTGCAGCCATCCTTATCTGGTTTTCTCCTCAAATAGTGGCATCGTTGGTTAAATTTGGATTTAGGCCTCACGAAGAGGAAGATTTTCGTCTAAAGTATATCTCTATGGGCTTGTTGCATACATCAGAGATGTCGTTGTTGCAGGCAAAAAAGGAAGTAGGGGCTTACGGAGAGCGAGTGGTTAAGATGTTTGGGATGGTTCGAGAGCTATTTCAACTGTCGTATAATGATGAATTTGAAAGTCTTTACAGCCGAATTGCCTACTATGAGGAGAATTCAGATAAGTTAGAGGTTGAAATTGCTGCTTATTTGCGGCGAATTACGACTACGGACTTGAGTTCCCTTAGTCAACGAAGGATGATGGGAATGTATAAGGTCATAAGCAATTTGGAGAGTATAGCAGATTGTAATTATAGTATTGCCAAAACAATTAAACGAAAAAGAGAGAAAGGGGTAATGCTTGATGATGAAATGAGGTCTAATATCAACATCTTATTTGATTTGATAAGCGAATCATTGGGTATTATGCAAAAAAATTTAGAGATCGGTTATGCTGGCGTGGATTTGGGCAGCGCAAATGAAATTGAAGATAAAATCAATCAGTTTAGGAGCGTGATGAAATCGGAACATGCAATTTATCTCGAATCGCGAAGGTATAGCTATGAAACAAGCGTGTTCTATTCCGATCTATTTTCTGAGGCTGAACGGTTGGGCGACTACTGTAATTATGTGGCTGAAAACATAGCAGAGGTGAACGTTGATTAGAAGCCAAGAGAAACTCCTAATCGAAACGATTTTGTTCTAAACCCATTTCCATTTACAACATTATTGGCGCTAAGATCGGTAATGCCATAGGTTATACCTGCCGTTACGCTGATTTCCATGCTGCCTATTGGGTAACGAATTCCCGTACAAAAAACGCCGCTGGCCATCATGGTTTGAACTTTTTTGGAGACATCTATGAAGGTTGTTACAGAAGTGTATGTCCCATTGAAGTTGAGAATCCGGTTTAGTGCGGCCTGGGATTTTAAAATATACATGCCGCTTGCACCAATGCCAACAAAGAGTTCGGGATATAGGGAGGAAAAGTGATATTTAGCAATTACAGGAACCTCTACCCCATACATCATTAGGTCTAACGATTTGGTGTCATTCAGTAGTATAGAATTCGGATTAAAAAGAATCTCGGTTGGAACATTTTCTCCTCCAAGTGAGGCGAAGTTTGCTTCTACTTCAATACCGAAATCTGCAGGAAGCATATATTCAAAGAAGCCTCCTGCGTATATTCCCGTCTTAAACTGCGTGCCTTGCGAATTCTGGGGGATTAGGTTGCTATAGTTTGCACCGGCATTAACCCCAAACGAAATTGATTTTGACGTTTTGTACGAAAATTTTCTTCGTTGTGCAGATGTGTCTAGCGAGTTGAATAGTAGAAAGCATGTAAATCCAAGTAATATATTTCTTTGTAACCCCTTCATTCCTAGACTTTGTGGTTGATGTGTTGGCTTTTGTTCCTGAGATTTTATCTCAATAGGCTGCTAATATAGCTTATTTTAAAAATTTACGATGCAGATTGACTTAAAAGAATTTGCATTGTTTCTCAAATTATTTCTATATTTGACCAAATGGTTAAATCGAATAGTTAAACTAAATGGTTATGTGTTATGGAAGAAAAAACTGAAGAGAAAATACTAGATGCTGCAAAAAAAATATTTATAGAAAAAGGGTTAGATGGTGCTCGTATGCAGGAGATTGCAAATGAAGCAGGGATTAATAAGGCGCTTCTTCATTACTATTATCGATCAAAAAATCAGCTTTTTGAGGCTGTGTATGAGCAGGTCTTTAAGAAGGTGCTTCCAAAGATGTACGGTCTTTTTATGCAGGAAACATCTTTACTTGACATTATTCCTCAGTTTTTTGAGCTGCATATGGAGTTTCTTAAAAGGAATCCGTCTATACCACTTTTTATTTTAATGGAAATCAAAAAGGTTCCTGATTTTATGAAAAGGATGATGGATAAGAATCAAATTGACATGCTTGCTGTCGTCAAGGCTAAGGTCGCAGCGGCTGTCGATGCAGGGCTTATTCGTTCAATAAAAGGAGAGGATTTGATTCTAAATATGCTGTCGTTAAGTGTTTTTCAGTTTGCTGCTGCGCCCATGTATCAGGCTGTTGCCGGTATTACAGAAGAGGAGTATTTTGAAATTATTGACGAACGCAAAAAATCGTTGGCTGAGTTTGTTATAAACGCAATTAAAAAGTAAAAGTATGCGGAGATTTATACTCTTCTTGCTTTTCTGGGGTACTAGCATAGCCTATTCGCAAGATGTGAGGCTGTTGCAATGTTGGGAAAAAGCAGAACAGAACTATCCTCGGGCAAAGGATCGGGAAGATTATGAGAGAATTGCCAACCTGAGGGTGAAGAATTATAGGGCTGTTTATCTTCCAAAAGTCGATGTGAATGCTCAGGCAACCTATCAGTCGGATGTAACACAGGTAGATGCAAGTAGAATTCCAATTCCGAACTTTAATATTGGCTCGCCCGCAAAGGATCAGTATAAGTTAACGGCAGATATCAGTCAGCTGATTTGGGATGGAGGAGCGGCAAAAGCTTCCGAAAAATTGGAGATGGCATCGCTTTATGCCGATAAGCAGCAGGTTGAGGTGGATTTGTATAATCTAAAAGGACGTGTTGCGCAGCTATTTTATAGCGTTGCGTTAAAGCGGGAGCAAATTAAGTTGCAACGCGCCTTGAAGTCTGATCTTGATGAGAAAATGAAGAGAACGATATCAGGAGTGCGCAATGGGGCAACGCTTAAAGCAAACGAACTATTGCTTCGTTCGGAAATCCTGAAGCTAACACAGGAAATTAATGGTGCAGAAAATGAGATAAACGGATTGATAGATGCGCTTTCTATTCTTGTCGGAGAACCTATTTCTAGAATAGCCGAATTTGTATGGGTAGATGTTGCTATGACAGAGATTTCTAGGCCTGAGTATATGCTGTTTCAAAAACAGAAGGATCGGATAGAAATACTTAACGAGAGTTACACTTCTAAACGGATGCCAAAGATTGCGGCTTTTGGTCAGGTAGGATACGGAAAGCCTGGTTTGAATATGTTTAGCACTTCTTTTGATCCTTTTTACATAGTTGGGCTAAAAGCATCGTGGAATATTTTTGACTGGAATAGCACTAAACGTGATCGTCAGTCGCTGAGGTTGCTGCAAAATATGGTAGATACCCGTCAGGCTATGTTTGAGATCTCCCAGAAAATGGAGTTGGCACAGGAATCGTCTACTGTCGCAAAGTTCGAATCGTTGCTAAAGACGGATGAGGAGCTAATTACAGCGCGACAGGAAGTTGCTAAAGCGTATTCTGTAATGTATGATAACGGTGCAATTGATGCTGCTGATTACGTAGGCCGTCAAACTGAGCTGAAGCAGGCAGAGCTGAATAGGGAGATGCACAGGGTTATGCTGTCGTTCTCCAAAGTGAATATCAACATAATTAAAGGAAAGTAGACAATGAACGCACAAAAATATATTTTGCTGGTAGTTGCCGCATTACTTGCAAGTTGCAGTGGTAATGAGGAGAAGAATGACGCGTATGGAAATTTTGAGGCAACCGAAGTGGTGGTTTCATCGGAGGTGAGTGGATTAGTAACTTCTGCCCCCGTACTAGAAGGTAGCGAGGTCGTGGAAGGACAAATGCTTTGTACGATAGATTCGTTACAAAACTCGTTAAAGGTAGGGCAACTTGATGGTATGCGTGAGGTTACATCATCGAAAAAAGGAACTATCGAGGCGCAGATTGCCGTTCTGCAGGCTCAAAAGCAAACAGTGGAGAAGGACTTTGCGAGAATTTCGGCGATGCTTAAAGATGGAGCTGCGACTCAACGCGATTTCGATAATGTTAGCGGTCAGCTGAGCGTTATCAATAAGCAGATTTTACAGGCAAAAAGCCAGTTGGCTGGAATTCAAGGTGAACTGAAAAGTATTACCTCTCAGCAGTCGCAAGTGAAAGATCTTATTGGAAAGTCGGTGCTGAAGGCTCCTATTGCTGGAATCATACTAGATAAATACATCGAAAAGGGAGAACTGGCAGCCCCGGGTAAGCAGCTGTTTAAGTTAGCTAATACCAAATCTCTAATACTAAAGGTTTACGTAACAGGAGCCGTACTCCCCAAGGTGGTGGTTGGGAAGAGAGTCGTCGTTTATATCGACGAGAGTGCCAAGTCTGACTCTAAGTTGGAGGGCGTGGTAACTTGGGTTTCTCCTCAGGCGGAGTTTACGCCAAAGATCATCCAAACCAAGGAGGAACGAGTAGACATGGTTTATGCCGTAAAGGTGGAGGTGCCTAACGATGGTCGGTTGAAGATTGGAATGCCTGGTTCAGTTGTTTTTCAATAAAGCATTATGGCTGCACTCGTAATCGAAAATATACATAAGCAGTTTAAGGATGTGGAGGCGCTTAAAGGCGTTAACCTAGAGGTTGCCGAAGGCGAACTATTTGGATTGATAGGTCCAGATGGGGCGGGGAAAACTACGCTCTTTAGGTTGATTGCATCTCTACTCCAACCTTCATCGGGTAGAATAAGCGTGCTTGGGCAAGATTCAGTTGCCGACTATAAGTCTATTCGTAGGCAGATAGGCTACATGCCCGGAAAGTTTTCTCTCTATCAAGATTTGACGGTGGAGGAGAATCTCAACTTTTTTGCCACCGTATTTGGAACGACCGTAGAGGCCAACTACGAGCTGGTAAAAGATGTATACCATATGTTGGAGCCTTTCAAAAATCGGTTGGCAGCCAAGCTCTCGGGAGGAATGAAGCAGAAGTTGGCGCTTTCATGTGCGCTAATTCATAAGCCAGAGCTGCTGCTGCTTGATGAGCCCACAACGGGCGTGGATGCGGTATCGCGTAAGGAGTTCTGGGAAATGCTCAAGCGGCTAAAGGTTCGAGGCATAACCATTGTTGTTTCTACTCCATACATGGACGAAGCTAGCCTTTGCGATCGGGTGGCGCTTATTCAAAATGGAGAAATCATGAAGGTAGATTCGCCAGAGGCTATTACTGAACAGTTCGGCAAACCGATATACTCTGTAAGTGGTGGAGACATTTACTCTACCATAAAAATGTTGCGCGATATTCCCAATGTGGCTAGCGCCTTTCCGTTTGGGCAGGATGTTCATCTTGTAATTGGAGATAGGAGTGCTGAAGCGTTTGTTTTAAAAGAGGTCTCCATCCGAAACAGCTCGCTGTTGGTGACGCCAATTAAGGCCACCATCGAAGATTGCTTTATGGATTTAATGGGAGGAAATACCTCCTCAACAGTTAACAGCAAATAGAGGTATAGTATGGTAGAGCAACATAAAATAATCGAAGTAAAGGATATGGTAAAGAAGTTTGGTGACTTTGTGGCCAACGACCATCTTACCTTCGACGTATTTCAAGGCGAAATTTTTGGATTTTTAGGGGCGAACGGTGCTGGTAAAACCACCGCCATTAAAATACTGTGCGGGCTATCGTCGCCCACTTCGGGGGTGATTTCGGTGGCCGGTTTTGATGCCTTTACCCAGTCGGAGCAGATTAAGCGCAACATTGGCTACATGAGCCAAAAGTTTTCGCTATACGAAGATTTGACGGTGTACGAGAATATTCGTTTCTACGGTGGCGTATATGGCATGTCGATGAAGAATATTCGCGAGAAATCGGATTTGTTGCTTAAGCGTTTGGGGCTTTATGAGGAGCGGAATTCGCTACTCTCGAAGCTCCCGCTGGGCTGGAAGCAGAAGCTGGCTTTTTCGGTAGCCATTTTTCATGATCCTAAGATTGTGTTTCTTGACGAACCTACAGGCGGTGTCGATCCAGTAACCCGCAGGCAGTTTTGGGAGCTCATATACGAGGCTACCGAGCGTGGCATAACGGTATTTGTTACCACGCACTACATGGACGAGGCAGAATACTGCAACCGTGTATCCATTATGGTGGATGGGCGAATAGAGGCGCTGGATACGCCAGCAATGCTAAAGGAAAAGTACGAAGTAGAGTCGATGGATGAGGTATTTATAAAGTTGGCTCGTAACTAAACTTGGTGTATGAATAGGTTAGTAAGTTTTCTGTCGAAGGAGTTTAAGCATATTTTTAGGGATAGGCGCACCATGCTCATCCTTTTTGGAATTCCTATAGTTCAGCTGCTGCTGTTTGGCTACGTTATTACCAACGAGATTAAGAATGCCAACATTGCCATTTTGGACAAAAGCAAGGATGCTACCACGCAAAAAATTATAGCAGCACTAGGAGCGCCCGAGTTTTTCAACCATACCATTGATTTGACCAACGAGGCGCAGATACACGAGGTGCTCCGCTCCAATAAGGTGAAGATGGTCGTCGTTTTTGAGCCCAACTTCGAGCGAAATTTGGTGGAGCAGCATAAGGCGTACGTGCAGATTGTGGCAGATGCCACGGAGCCAAACATTGCAAGCTCGTCGGTAAACTACACCACCTCGATAGTCAATAAGGCGGTGAACGACATTTTTGGACAGGATATGGCCAAAGGGGTGATTGCCCAACCTCGGATGATTTACAACGAGCAGCAGATGAATGTTTACATGTTTGTGCCAGGCACCATGGCGCTTATTCTGATGCTAATATCCGCCATGATGACCTCCATTACCATTGCCCGCGAGAAGGAGAGCGGCACCATGGAAATTCTGCTGGTATCACCCTTAAAGCCATCGCAAATAATACTGGGAAAGGTGTTGCCCTACTTTTTGCTGTCGTTTATAAATGCGGTGGTTATCCTGGCCCTTAGCCGGTTTGTTTTTGGGTTACCGATGCTAGGTAGCTACGTTGTGCTGCTAGGCGAGAGCATGCTTTTCATCCTAATGGCCCTGTCGCTGGGGATTCTTATCTCCACCGTAGCGGCAAGCCAGCAGCAGGCTATGTTTATCTCCATGTTTGCGCTGATGCTTCCAACGATGCTTCTCTCTGGGTTTATTTACCCCGTAGAGAATATGCCCGGATGGCTTCAGGTTATCTGCAACGTTATGCCTCCACGTTGGTTCATTGTTATAGTTAAGGATATTATGCTTAAGGGGAGCAGCCTTGCCGGAGTGTGGAAGGAGACCCTTATTTTACTGGGCATGACCATTCTTTTTATAACCGTCAGCATAAAGAAATTTAAGGTTCGGTTGGAGTAGGGAGTCGTGCAAGATTTCCGTATCACGATTTAATTAGAAAAATATGCGAACAGTTCTATTCATATTGCAGAAGGAATTTCGTCAGATATTTCGAAACAGGAGCATGCTGCCCATCATTTTTGTGCTGCCCATTGTGCAGCTGCTGGTGCTCATTCAGGCGGTAACCTTCGATGTTAGCTCGCTGAACTTGGTGGTGGTTGACAACAGCAAAACCGCCGACTCGCGAGAGCTGGTGGGTAAGTTTGTCGGCTCTTCGTTTTTTAAGATGAAGGGCTACCCAGCAACCGTAGCGCAGGCTCAGCAGATTATCGATGCCAACGAGGCCGATTTGGCGCTGGTTATCCCTGCCGACTTTAGCGTGAGCCGGGTGCGTGATGGAAAGGTGGACGTGCAGCTGCTAATCAACGCCATTAACACCATGCAGGCCAGCTTGGCCAACGCCTACGGCAACGCCATTATCGGCGACTACAACCGCGCCTTGCTTCCTGCTGGTGCCAGCGATCAGGTGTATAAGGCCGAGGTGCGGCCGCGGTTTTGGTACAACCCCACGCTCGACTACAAGATGTACATGCTCCCAGGGATTTTGGTGGTGCTGGTTACGGCTATAGGCCTATTTCTGTCGGGGATGAACTTGGTGCGCGAGAAGGAGCTCGGTACCATTGAGCAGCTTAACGTTACCCCCATTAAAAAGTGGCAGTTCATTACCGGAAAGATTCTTCCCTTCCTGCTAATTGGCCTCTTCGAAATCTCGTTGGGGATTGCCATTGGGCGGGTGGCGTACGGGCTGCCCATTGTCGGGAGTTTGGGTACGCTCTACCTAACCGCGCTGCTTTACCTGCTGGTGGTAATTGGTTTTGGTACGCTCATTTCCACCATGTCTAGCACGCAGCAGCAGTCTATGTTTGTTAGCTGGTTTTTTATGATGGTATTTCTGATGATGAGCGGCCTCTTCAACATTGTGGAGAGCATGCCCGAGTGGGCCATCTGGCTGAATAAGCTAAATCCTATCGCCTACTTCATCCAGATTATCCGCATGGTGATGCTTAAGGGGGCCACCATTGTAGATATTGCCGTGCCGCTGCTATCGTTGGGCGTGTACGCGGTGCTGGTGCTGGTGTTGGCGGTATCGCTCTACCAGAAGAAGGCGGCTTAAAAAATAATGGCGGTTCAGCATTTTGCTGAACCGCCTACAATTCAAAAAATGATAGATCAAAACTTTCTTCTCTGGGGATTTTCGTCCCATCTCAGAATCTAAAAGTCTGCCTATTTGGGGTTGGTTTGGTATATCTTAAAGGAATATGCCTACCGTTAGGCTCACATTCCCAGGTTTTCCTACGCTAATGCTGTTTTGGGCACCCGTTAAGGTGGCCTGTTTCCCGAATCCTCCCTCGTAGCGAAGATCGGCTGTAAGCATCTTAAACAGGTCGATGCCGACACCTGCGGCATATCCCCACGACGAGCCGTTTAGGCTATACTTGTAGCCGTCGAAATTCTTAAAGGCGCTGTTTGCGCTGATGTTTTTGGTGTACATCGGGCCGGCGTTTAGGCGAACCGGGCCAAGCTTAAATCCAAAAAGAACGGGGACATTCAGCGTGCTTACCTCGTACTTTACGCCATCCGATGTGGCGCCTTTATTGTCCGTAATGCTAACGCTCGACTTCTGTACCGAGTAGTTAAGCTCTGGCTGCACGTAAATCATCAGCAGCTTAATCCGAGCAAATGCCCCAAATTGGTACCCAATCTCCCGCTTATCGTCAAAAACTTTGTAGCTGCCAGCCTTAAAGTTGTCGATATTGGGGGTGGTTTGGTTGATACCACCTTTAATTCCATACTGCAGCAGCTGGGCGTTGGCGGTAGTGGCAAGTAGCAGAACTACGGCTGCTAGGGCTAATCTTTTCATCCTCTTTTGTAACATGTTTTAGATGTAGGGGCAAATATCAGACCAAAACGGGCCGACTTTGCGTAAATGACATCCTTTGTAATACGTTGGTTAAAGAATCCGGACGGCTCATTTTCTTTTTTGTGAAGGATAATCCCCCGACTTATGAGCCGGTTAGGCGACGATCGCTGGCGTGAGTTTAGTGCTGAGAAAAGGTACGTGTTTAGCTCTTTTTTTAGGATAAGGGAAGAGACGTTCAGCGCGCTTTGCCCAAGTGGAGCGGCTCCTTGTTATTTTTTTGCAGCTTGGCATATTTCAGTAGATTTTAGCTACAATTTTTGGGTGGTTTTACGTACAACCAAGAACCAAAACCGAGTTGCCATGCGAATCGAAGGTCATAAAATCAGCCTAGAAGCCCAGTTTAACCGAGAGTGCTGGGATGATGTAGAGTTTGTGTGGAACCGCAAGCCCTTCATTCGGACGACAGTGGCCGAGGTGATGCACCATCCAATTGTCGATAATCTCGATACGGTAAACCAGAGCCTGCTCCATAAGGCCTACGCCATGAATGCTATTCCTGCCGACAACGATGCGCTGCTGCTGCGGCATCCCATCTCCTCGTGGAAGGAGGAGGTGCTGCTATCGGTTACCAAGCCGCTACCCGATGCCGACAACGTGGAGCTAACCGGCACCTTCCGAAGCCGCGTGTTTGAGGGCAAAAAAACGCAGCTGCGCAGCTTCTTTAGGCAGATGGAAGGCTTCCTCGAAACCCGAAACGAGCGCCCAGTTACCTACTATGTAAGTAAGGTGGCCAACACCCACAACCATAACAACGAGGAGATTTGCACCTACGTCATTATTGCGCAGGTGGCCAATATGGCCAACCATACCGAACCGCTAGATGTTGATCGCTGGTTTCCTTTTATGTAGTATCAGCCATACGATGTAACTGAACGGGAACGGCAGATGGTGGTTGGAAGTATTAGAAAGGGCGGATCATGCAAACGCCCCCATTTGATAAGTAAGGCAGGGCGGATAGGATAGTCGTTGGTATCCTATCCGCTTTTTTTTATGAAATGTATACCGAGATTATTTTATGGTATCGCGGCGTACCTCTAGCGCATATTTAAACTCAACCGTTTCGTTGGCTTTTATTTTGAAGCTATGATAGTCGTGGCATACGTAGTTATATCCTCTTCGGAAAGGTAACATCGCACTGTAATTGCCTTCGGCCAGTTTTATGCTAACCTTACCATCCTTGTCGGGGTAGTAGGTCATCGATTCTTTAACTCTGCAGGTGTCTTGTTTGAAAATATGGATGCTCCTGAACGTGATTGATTGGGGGAGCTCCTGCAGCTCAATATTCAAGTAGCCATACTGAACTTCTTTTTCGGGGATAGGGGCTACCGGGCCAATCAAATCTTCCTTTTCTTTTTCCCTAGAGCAGCTGGCGGCGCCAATTAGGGCAACGGCCAGCAAGGCTAGCAGCTTATTTTTCATCTATTTTATGTTAGGTTATGTTACGTATTCGATTCTCGAATATTGATGCTCCAATTTAAAGGTTGCTTTGCTGATGTCAATCTAAAACATTGTGAATGGCATAAAATGGGTATTGAATGGCATAAAATGGGTATTGAATGGGAGTGTGCCCAGTTTGTGCAAACTAAAAACTCTTGGATGCTATATTTTGCCCTTTAAATGTTGGTAAGTTAAGAATGCAAGAATTTTGCACCTTTAATGAAGGTATTTATTTGAATAAGACCTCCTCTTTAAGCTAATGAATTATGTCGCTATAGGAGTAGTTTTGTTTAATAGAGCAAAAAAGAAGCTGGAATTACATGTGAATCTAAGGGGAAAAGTATCCTTATATTTTAGAATATAGGCTTTCTAACGCATCCTAACCGAAACTTTTGAAGTTACTATAAGAATTAACATAGGTAACACTGTGTGTATGCGTTAGCCTACGGTGGTATGGATATTGAAGGTTAAGAGGAGTGATTGATAATAGAGCCTATATGCGAAGTAAATCAGTTCTCCTATTTTTAGCTGTCGTGATAGCACTTGTTGCTGCTAGCTGCCAAGCTGATGATTTGCAGATATCGAGCAGTAGCGACGAAATTCAGGTTTCCTTTAATGTTGATGATTTTAGGCAGGAGGTAACTCCAATGCCAAAGGCAGTATCAAAGGAATCCTCCAAGTTGTTATACTATAGCTACTACATATATTCAGAGGGAGGCGCATTGGTAAAGTCTGGGCGCAGAAGTATTGAAGATCCAAACTATACCTTGTTAAACGTTTACCTGAAACCGGGCAAATATTTTGCGTTGTTTGTAGGGAATAATGTGGTAGAAAATGTTGCCAGCTACTGGAAGGCAATAGTTAAAGAGCCAAGTCCTTCTGGGGAGGCTTCATTCGGAGCAACCATTAGTTTTATCGTTGATCCGGCTGGTTCTAAATCGCACGATGTAGTTATGAAGCGGCTGGTTGGCCGTGTCGACGTTGATATTCAGGACGAAATTCCCAAAAAATTTGGACGCCTCGAAGTTAATGTTCTGCTATTCCCTCAAGAGTATTCGCTTTCGCTAGGCAAAGCCTATAAGGCAAAAAGCAACGTGAAGATGAGCTTTACATCTAGGCAGCTGCTGGATAAAGAGGTGTGGTTTTACAGCTTTTCGAACAGCGAAATCTGGAACAAGGAACTTCAGTTTACGGTTTACAACACTAAGGGGGAGGTAATTTCAAGCAAACGGGTTCCTAACTTAATTGTCAAAACAAACTATCTCACTAGGCTAACGGGGAATATGTTTGATGGTTCTGATATTTTTACCGTAAGCATAGATAGTTCGTGGGATGGTACAATCGATATTTAGTTTCTGATATAGGTAGCAGCTGAGGGCGGATAACCCTCAAACGCTATTTAGTCTATGTTTCACAGGGCGATTATTGCTGAAGATGTTTTGCTGTACGTAAAGGTACCTTCTTCTATGCCCATAAATGCAAATTTAAATCGTATGAAAAAAATCATTACTTCACTCGCTGTAGCGAGCCTATTTTTCATGTCGTGTACAAAGGATGCTGATGTCCTTACGCCACCATCCGCAACGTATGAGGTTAAATTCGGGGTTTCTGCGCTATCAAGCAACACCTATGAAAAGGCTTCAAAAGAGGTTGAAGCTCCAGATAAAGTGCTAGACAGCTACACCATTTACATCTACGACAGTAATGGGGCTCTTAAGGATAGTATCCGTAAGACAAAATCGGATAGCAACTACGGACAAGCATCAATACGCCTGCAGGAAGGGGTGTATAATGCGGTGGTAGTAGGAAACAATACCATTAAAGCACCTGCAAGTAGCTTCGATGCTGCTGTTATCGAAGAGTCGTTTAGTAAAGAAACCTTTTCGGCCATTCAGCCATTTAAGGTGGTTGCAAATGGGACAAAAGATGTTGCAATTACGCTACGACGTACGATTGGGCGTGTTGAGCTGAATCTTACCGATGAATTCAAGGAAACGTACAAAACGCTAAAGGTAACGTACAGCAATGCCCCGGTTAGTTACAGCTTAGCCCATTCGGCAACTCTAGCAACCAAAGATTTCGAAATTTCCGAAAAGCTCGTTAATGACAATCTTGTTGATGCTGCTTTTTACTCGTTCGGGAATGAGGCGAATGCCGCTGGTAAAACAATAGTTATCGAAGCTTACGATAGCAGCGACAACCTGATTGTCTCCCGATCAATTGGCAACGTAACCATACTTCCTAACCATATTACCAAAATAACCGGAAAGATATTTGACGGTAATGCCGACTTTGTTATTACCGTCGATACGGCATGGGATGATGATATCAATATTCCGATAGAGTAGCAGATTCTAACGGCTGCTGCTGCTCTGTAGCAAGTAGGGCGTAGGACGAATACCTCGCCTTGCAGCCGGTTGCGGTAGCCGAAGAATCTTCTGATATATTTCAGCTGTACGCATTTTGCTGGTTAAACTTGGGTTTAGAGCGCAACATGGCCATATCAACGATATATGGCCATGTTTTTTTGTATGGGATAAAAACGCCATAGCGCAATCCGCCCTTATTAAACGAAAAAGCGCAGCAGGATGCCCCACCGCGCTACAGCTTTACCGGTACCTAATAAGAGGGTACTACCTACTTCTTCTCCTTCTGCTTAGCGCGAAGGGTCGATTTAGTACGTAGCTTCTGGGTGTATTCGGCATCGAGCTGCTGCAGAACGCTGTCTACCTTGCTCCACTCCGAGGTGGGGTCGGCCAAGGCGTTGCCCGATACCTGCAAACGAAACTTGCGGATGGCCACCTCCAGCTCCCCGCGAAGGGTGTAGGCTGCATCCACATTAATACGCTCATCCTTTTCCTCGCGTCGTTCCTGGAACTTCAGGTCAAACTCGGCCTGTACGGTCGCGAGCTCGTCGAGGATAGGTTTAATGGTAGTTTTGGTCACGTCCGAGGCGTACTCGGGGCGACGAAAATCGTTAAGCATACTCTTGATGGCGGCCGACTCCTCGCCGTGGGCAAATTTGGTCAAGCTCAATCCACCGTAGGTTTCCAGCTTAGATAGCAGGTGCGTTGCCGCCTCCACCATCGAGCTATCAGAAGAAAACGTAAGGGCCAGCGTGGTGTAGTAGCACCATTTTACCAGCCTATCGCGATCGATATCCAGCGTAACAATGGGGTTGGTGAGCATGCTCTTACCATCCTTTTTAAACCCATCGTCGTACTTGGTAAATAACGTAGATAACCCAACAAACAAGGGCGACTTGGTCACCGTTGTTGCCCCATGCTCCTGCGCATGGGCGATCGTCTGCGAGGCGTACTCGTAGAGCTCGGAGGTGTTCATCTTAGTTACCGCTGCATTCATAACTGTAAGTTTTAGATAAAATGCATTGTCACATATGGTATCAAAGTAAAGCTGCCTGCACGTGGGCTTCGGGCTGTGCTGGCCCGTTGCCGGTTGGTTACCGCTTCTGCGGGCGGTCTCCTAAAGCCTACCTGGCGGCTGGCCACCAGAGGATGCGGTACGCCTCTTTCTGGAGGTTTTGTCCAAACCGAGCCGTTCGGTCGGCTCACTTCTGTAGGAAAAATGGTCGCCAACGGCTCCGTGATCACTTTTCCTGCAGGATTTGCCCTCCCGGAGTGCTCCGTGATCACTTTTCCTGTAGGATTTGCCCTCCCGGAGTGCTCCGTGATCATTTTTCCTGTAGGTTTTGCCATCCCGGAGTGCTCCGTGACCACTTTTCCTGTAGGATTTGTCCTCCCGGAGTACTCCGTGATCATTTTTCCTGTAGGATTTGCCATCCCGGACGGCTCCGTGATCATTTTTCCTGTAGAAGTGAGCAGACCGAACGGCTCCGTCACCTCACTTCTGTAGAAGTGAGCCAACCGAACGGCTCCGCGAGCTCACTTCTGCAGAAGTAACCTCACCGAACGCGGCGGACAGAAGGCTCCTTCGAGCATTTCCTGCTGCGGCAACTTAGTGGCCCACCTGCTGCACCTATTCTTCGCCTACCTTTCTGTTGTGGATTTCGGGGCTACGCCCGCCAAAAGAGATGCCTAACTTATATGTATAGTTTCCGCTATCGGTTGATAGCAATATGCTTACCCTGCTAATTTAGCAAATTTTTAAAAATGCAAGTGGTGGTGCGATATTTTTTTGGGGGGATGCCCATCGCTTGGCTGCCCCAGCTGGGTGATTCCTTTTTTTGGGCAGGATTTACCCTGTAGGCAGGTGGGGGGAAGCCCTTTTTTTTTGCGCCCTTTGGCCGATTTTTCTGAAAATAAGAATTTAACATTTTCGGGAAAAATCAGAAAAGTAGGGAAATCCCCTATGGAATGTGTCGCCAATTTGATGCCGGTCAAAAAGGGGCCGTTCAGACTTCTTTTGTAAAACAGCTAAGCGCCCCCTCCCAATTAGCTGAAAAGGGCAGCGGCTTACGACCCTTTAATAAAAGTATGCCAAAAAATGGGCGTAAGCCCCGCGCTGTCAGCCCGCTACCCGACGTAATTGGCCTTCCAAAAAAAGCGGCTAAAAGTATGGATTTACCTAATTGAGCCG